>JAICMD010000300.1 GCA_025929405.1 Mucilaginibacter sp.
TTATTTTTATTGTGTTTACCATTGCTACTAACACTTAACGTAATGCCGCCCATTATAGCTTTTTTAATGATAGCTTCGTCTGTTACATATATAATCAGGTATAACTTTTCGTTATCGTTAGCCATAGTATAAAAAACACCGGTAGCTTTATTATACGCCTTAAATTGGTCTTTCCATTCGTCAGCTTTACCATCAACTTTTAAATTGTTTGGTACACGCAATCCTGCTGTTTGTAAGTTGGGCAGTTTTTGCGCATAGGTAAAAAAACATGTTAGCAGTAAAAACAACAAGATAGTAAATTTACACATTTTACGTTATTTGGCTAAAATATATTCGCCCCAAAAATCGGTGGTGTGCGCAAATATATCGGTTGCGGGATTAGCCTGATTTTTATCAATACTAATACTCTGTATTTCTCCGTTATCTTTTCTCACAATGTTAATGCCAGGCCTATCGTCAATAGGAAGTTCACTAAGCGTAAGGTTGTAATAAAACTTTTCGGTAGTATTAACATCCATTCCTAATAGCTTTAAGTCAATAGCTAACTCATAAGTATAAGCCATTTTATTGTTAAAGCCACTCATAGCTTTAATGCCGTTTGTGTTATAAACTGATATAAGGGTATCGTCGATGTCTTTAAAACCTGTAACTTTTATAAATTTTAATTTTTCGGCGAGCCGTTTGTTATTTGCATTCATAAATGAATCAGCTTCGGCTACTGATCGTGCATTGCCTGTAATAATTTTAGGCTTATCTTTAAAATTGATAAAAGGTCTGTCGTTACGGTTAATTATAGGATAGCTGATGGTTATGCCATTGTCAGTTTTTTTATTGGTATTACTAATTGTAAGAATTGTGCGACCCCAAAGCATTTTTTTGATGATATACTCATCAGCAGATTGTATAACCAAATACAATTTATTATCATCATTAGCCATAGTATAAAAAACATCAGTGGCTTTATTATAAGCCTGAAACTGGTTTTTCCATTCGGTAGCTCTGCCATCAACTTTTACCTTGGCCGGTGCACGCAAGTTTATGGTTTGAATATTGGGCAGCTTTTGTGCCCTTGCCGAAATTGCTATAAATATAATTGCTGTAATAAAATATAAACGCATAGCTTCATGATAATTGGTTGGGTAAATATATAACTAATTGAATAGTTTTTATTGTATTTTTTGTTGATTATGCAGTAATTTATCAGTTATTTTATTTGTTCTATAAAACTATGGTCTACAATTCAAAAAAAAGCTGGCTAATTCCGGTTGCAATAATTATGATGTTAATAATGGCAATTATGCCTGTTATTGATGGAGTATGGGAAATTGCACTGTTTATAGCAATTATAATTGCCTGGTTTTTATGGATGTGGTTTGATACCTTTTATATAATAAGAAATGACGAATTATATTATGAAAGCAGTTTTATAAAAGGTACTGTGCAGATAAGCACTGTACATGAAATTGTGATACACACAAAGGGGCTGCACTCCTGCTCATTAAAACCGGCTCTGGCGATGAAGGGATTGATCATAAAATACAACCGCTATGACGATATGTTTATTTCTCCCGAAAATCAGGATGAATTTATTGCTCATCTGCAGGCGGTTAATCCCGATATAAAAGTGAGTAATTAATTATTTTTTGTGCAGCAACCTTATTAAAAACAATATCCGGCAGAAAGGGTTAACGCCATGTTTTTTGTTATAGGGGGGAAGTTACCCGTGGTTGCTAAAATATCTGTAAAGCCATTATATGCAGCCACATTAAATAACCAGCCATTTTTTAATTGTATACCCGTAACAAAATTTACACCCAGGTCATATCTTTTAAAAGTTCCGTTGTCTCCAATATCAAATTTGGTTTCGGTATAGGTATCTGTACCGCCGGCATTCACGGTTCTTTTTCCGTTCGCGGCTAAAAGATATCCGATGTATGGGCCGCCGCCTACAAATATTTTACCGGGCTTAATTTTGAAATTATAAAGCAAGTTAACAGGTAATTCTAAATAATTATAGATTTGCGAACCAGTTATACTATTAACACCGGGAGGTGCGGAAGGAGGTACAACAGAAACCCTGTAACCTTTAACTGAATAAAGTAAACTTGGCATAATAGACCATTGTTTATTTTTTAACTCGAATTCTTTAAATATACCTACATGGAATGAATAGCGAGGAATGCCCTCAACGCCGGTAGGAAGCGGTCCGCCATCAATAAAAGATCGATTAAGACCAGCTTGGATGCCCCAGTTTATTTTTTGGGCGGTGCTTATCTGGATTGAAAATATTAAAAATGTGATTAAGGCTAAATACTTCATAAATAGTTTATTACGCTAATTATGTTTAAGTTACGAAATAGTTTAAATAAAATACAAAAAGTCTTGGTGGATTAAATTCCAACTTCGGGTCAAAATTCGCCAAACGAAAAAACTTATCCTATGGTTAAGGAAGCAATGCTAAATGTCCGTCAAGTATGAATAATTGACCGGATACCTACATCCCGGGTATTTTAATACCGGCATCCTTAACAGCCTGCAAAATGCTTTCCTGAACAATAAGTTTCGAATCCTGAAAACCATGCGCATTCACCCAGGCATTAACGCCTATGATATAACCATCGGGCTGTATTTCTTTTACGCCGATGCGTTTTTCGGGAGTAACCAGCACATACTCTGATTTTTCAATGGCATCAGCCAGTATTTGTTTCACCTGCTTAATATCAATATTGTTAGGAAATTTAAGGTCGATATCTAACCGCCGGCTACCTTCGCGACTGATATTGATAATAACCTCGTTTGATAACTTACTGTTAGGCACAATTACCGACCGGTTATCAAACGTTTTTATCATGGTATAAAATATCTGGATAGAGGTTACGGTGCCTTCCAACCCCTGGGTAATAATATTATCGCCCACCGAAAAAGGTTTTAGCAATAATATCAGTATGCCGCTGGCAAAGTTTTGTAATGTCCCTGATAGTGCCAAACCTGCCGCTACGCCAAATGCACCAACCAGGGCGGTAAATAAAGTAAGCTGTATGCCCATTATTTGCATTACACCTAATATAAGTACAATGCGTAACGCTACACCCAGCAAGCTTACCAGAAAAGGCTTTATAGTAGGGTCGACCCCTTTTTTATGCATGCCTGAGTGCGACCGGTCAAGCAGCCACTTAATTACTCTTAAACCAATAAATAAAACTATCAGGCCTATTAAAAAGCGTGGGCCAAAATTAATTACCCAATCGTAGGCTTTGTTATAAAATTTTTCTAAGTTCATCACGTTGTAAAACCAATTATTATACTAATGGTTTTTGCCTTAATTATTTTAGGTTTAATTGCCGTTTATAAGCGCATCATTATATTTTTGCGGCAAACTATATTTACATGGCAAATAATTTAAAGCTGAAGGTGTATCATGGTGTGGAAGCATCAGTTAACGCCTATATATTTTCGGACGATAAAAGTATTATACTGGTTGATAGCCTTCGCAATAGCGAAGAGGCAATGCAATTAGCTGATTTGATAAAACAGCAAGGCAAACCGCTTACACATTTATTAATAACCCACGGGCACCCTGACCATTATACTGGGATGAATGTGATAAAA
>JAICMD010000294.1 GCA_025929405.1 Mucilaginibacter sp.
GTGTGCCAATATAGGTTTGTATTCTCCCCACTCCATCATCTTTTGTATAACGGTATAGGCATTAGGCGGGGGACTCATAAAAGGATATTCAAAAAGCGCATAATTGTCGCCCATGGTCATCAGGCTAAGCTTATTGATCATGGGTTCAAAGGTTTCGTCAAAATAATGTTCGGCCGCGGCATGTATTTCAATATCTATTCCCTGTTTAACCAATTCGCCTTTTAACAACTCAAGCGATGCCTTTATTGTTTCGGGGGTGTTTTTATAAAAATCAGCCATGATATGCGGCGTAGCAATAATTTTTTTAATGCCCAGATCCATCATTTTTTTTATTAAAATAATGGAGTCTGCAGGTGTTTTAGCACCATCATCAATACCAGGTAAAACATGCGAGTGCATATCAACCCCAATTGATGCATAATTTAATGCCGAGCTGCCGCCAAAAGGCTTTTTCTTAAAAAATGAAAACATTTATCTATTACTATATTGCTCTTTATAATAATCCTGGTAATGGCCCGATGTTACATCATTTAACCATGCCTCATTAGCCAAATACCAATCAACCGTTTTTTCCAGTCCTTCTTCAAATGTTATGCTTGGCACCCATCCTAATTCGGTTTTTAGTTTGGTAGCATCTATGGCATAACGCAAATCATGTCCGGCCCTGTCAGTAACAAATGTAATTAACTTAGCCGATTCTCCCGCAGGCCTGTTTAACTTTTGGTCTAATATCGTACATAATAGTTTAATCAGGTCGATATTTTTCCATTCATTATGTCCGCCAATATTATAGGTCGACCCCGATTTCGCTTTATGAAAAATTAGGTCAATGGCCCTTGCATGATCCTCAACCCATAACCAGTCGCGGATATTTTCTCCTTTACCATAAACGGGCACCGGCTTATTTTGTTGGATATTATGTATAGCCAGCGGAATTAATTTTTCAGGAAAATGATATGAACCATAATTATTTGAGCAATTTGATATCACTGTATCCATACCGTAGGTATCCTGATAGGCCCTTACAAAATGGTCGGAGCTTGCCTTTGATGCCGAGTATGGCGAGTGCGGGTCATACGCTGTAGTTTCAGTAAACATGCCGTCTTCGCCTAATGTGCCGTATACCTCATCGGTTGATACGTGGTAGAAACGGGTTTTATCATATTTACCTTTCCAGTTATTGCGTGCGGCATTTAACAAATTTACAGTGCCAACAACATTGGTCATCACAAACTCAAGCGGATTGGTTATTGATCTGTCCACATGCGATTCTGCAGCTAAATGGATAATGGCATCAGGCTGTTCGGTTTCAAAAAGCTGGTTTATAAAATCAATATCAACTATATCGCCTTTAACAAACTTATAGTTAGGCGCGTCTTCAATATCTTTTAAATTGGCAAGGTTACCCGCATAGGTAAGCTTATCTAAATTAATTATGGTGTACTCGGGATAATTTCTTACAAAGCGGCGCACCACGTGCGAACCGATAAAACCGGCCCCGCCGGTAATAATTATTTTTTTCATCTATATGTTATAACGGATTATTGGCAATATATTTTTCCCATTCCCAGGCAGATTGCATCATGGTATTAATATCCAACTCCGTTTGCCAGTTTAATTTGTTTTTTGATTTAGTGACGTCGCCCCATATTTTTTCTATATCCCCGGCGCGGCGCGGGCCTATCTGGTAATTTAATTTAACACCCGTTGATTGTTCAAAAGCATTAATAATTTCCAATACCGAGTTTGGTTGACCCGTGCCTATATTGAATACATCATAGCCGGTAAAGCCATCGGTTGCCATTAATTTAAACGCAGCAACGTGTGCTTTGGCCAAATCAACAACATGTATATAATCGCGTTGGCAGCTACCGTCAGGTGTATCATAATCATCACCAAACACAGTTATTTTTTCGCGCTTGCCAATGGCGGTTTGGGTAATAAATGGCACCAGGTTTTGCGGAACGCCTATAGGCAATTCGCCAATCAGGGCTGATTGGTGTGCGCCAACGGGATTAAAGTACCTGAGTGATATAATTTTGAACTTGCTGCCCGCCGCTATAATGTCTTTTAATACCTCTTCGGCAATTTGTTTGGTGTTGCCATAAGGTGATTCTGCGGGCTTAACCGGCGCGCTTTCGGTTACGGGCAGGCTATCGGGCTGTCCATAAACTGTGCAGCTTGACGAAAATACCAGGTTTATCTGCTTCCCCTCATAAGCATTTAAAATATTAAACAACGAGTAAAAGTTGTTGCGATAATATTTTAATGGCTGTTGTACCGATTCGCCAACGGCCTTAAATGCGGCAAAGTGAATTATACCGGCAATATCAGGCTGTTGGGCAGCAAGGTTTTTTACAGCTTGTTCATCGCTCAAATCCAGTTTATAAAACACCGGTGTAAAGCCGATTATTTTAGTAAGCTGATCTAATATTTTAGGATTAGAGTTTGACAGGTCATCCACTATAACAGGCTCGTACCCTGCATTTACCAATTCAACAACGGTATGCGAACCTATAAAACCCAAGCCGCCTGTTACTAATATTTTGGTCATTGGTGTTACTTATTAAAATAGGTAAAATCCTTATGCTGTATCTCCTTTTGGGGTAATGATTTAAAATACTCGTAGGTTATTTTTAATCCTTCGCTGCGCGATACTTTTGGTTCCCATCCTAAAATAGCTTTGGCTTTTGTTATATCCGGACGGCGTTGTTTAGGATCATCAGTAGGCAGCGGTAAGCTTATTAATTGCTGATCGGTACCTGTTAATTTAATGATCTCTTCGCCAAACTCACGTATGGTAATTTCATCAGGATTGCCAATATTCATAGGTTGTACATAATCGCTATGCAGCAAACGGTAAATACCTTCTATCAGATCGTCCACATAACAAAATGAACGTGTTTGCGAACCATCGCCAAACATGGTAAGCGGCTCCCCACGCAAAGCCTGACCAATAAATGCAGGCAGCACGCGCCCATCATTTAAACGCATACGCGGCCCATAAGTATTAAATATACGTACAATACGCGTTTCCAGCCCATGAAAGGTATGGTAAGCCATTGTGATAGCTTCCTGAAAACGTTTAGCCTCGTCATATACACCACGCGGGCCAACCGGGTTAACATTACCCCAATATTCTTCGGGCTGGGGGTTTATATTAGGATCGCCATATACTTCGGAAGTCGACGCAATAAACATCCTGGCTTGTTTGGCGCGGGCCAATCCTAATAAGTTATGGGTACCCAATGAACCTACTTTTAAGGTTTGTATGGGAATTTTTAAATAATCAATGGGGCTTGCGGGCGAAGCAAAATGCAGTATATAGTGCAGATCGCCGGGCACATGCACAAATTTTGAAACATCGTGGTTATAAAACTCAAAGTTTTCCAGCTTAAAAAGGTGGTCGATATTACGCAGATCGCCGGTTATTAAATTATCCATGCCAATTACATGGTAATCTTCTTTAATAAACCTGTCGCATAAATGCGAGCCTAAAAACCCGGCAGCACCGGTTATTAATATACGTTTACGTCCCATTAATTTACCAGTTGTCGTCCTATACTGTTATAATAATATCCGCAGTCTATCATTTTTTGAATGTCGTATAAATTACGTCCATCAAAAACAACCTTTGCCTTTAATGATGCTTCCATCTGGTCAAAATCAGGCGTTCTGAAAACCGACCATTCTGTTAATATCAATAAAGCATCAGCATCTTTAAGCGCCTCATACTGATCTGCTGAATAAGCTATCTTATCACCAAATACACCTTTCACGTTA
>JAICMD010000005.1 GCA_025929405.1 Mucilaginibacter sp.
GTTTGCTGCATGTAAATAAAATCAAGGCTAAATAAGCACTTATATTTTAAATAACGTTTATTTGTTTGTTGATATGAAGATAGTTTTTTTAACCGTTGGCAAAACTGAGGATGCTTATTTAAAAGAGGGGATAGATAAGTACATAAAACGTTTGAAGCATTATGCACGATTAGAATTTGTTGAAATTAATGAGCTTAAAAACACCAAAGCATTAACCCCGGAGCAGCAAAAAGCTAAAGAGGCCGAATTAATACTAAAAAAACTATCTCCGCTTGATTATGTTATATTACTTGATGAAAAGGGAACGGAATTTTCGTCCAAACAATTTGCCGCTTATTTGGATAAGAAGGCCATCAGTTCAACCTCTACTATGATTTTTATAGTAGGCGGCCCGTATGGGTTTGATGATACGCTATACACCCGTGCCAATGATAAACTTTCGCTGTCGCGAATGACGTTTTCGCACCAGATGATACGTTTGCTGTTTGTTGAACAATTGTACCGTGCTTTCACCATTATAAAAGGCGAACCTTATCACCACGAATAATTAATATACAACTAACAGATTTTCATTATTTTTGCCCCGCATAATAAAGCAATGAGCATGATAGACAAATTTTTGCATGATGACCAGGACCCTAAAGCGGTTGAAAAAGTTTACTCCCGTTTAGTTGACCTTTTAACCACCGGCGAAGAAATATTATACATCGCATCGCAAAAAAAACCATTGGTGAATATTTTGCCCGACTGCATTGCACTAACCAATAAGCGTATATTGTTTTTTACCCCGGCAAATCTGGGGCTATCCATCAAATTTGTTGATTTTGTGTGGAAGGACATTGTTGATGTAGCCACCAAGGAAGAAATAATTGGTGCAGTATTTACCGTTAAAACTACCGGCGGCGCCGAAATGGGCGTTGATTATCTGCCTAAGATACAGGCACGTAAACTATACCAATATGCTCAGGAACGCAAGGAAGCCGAGCGCGAGGCACGTCGTCTGCGCGAATTGGAAGAAAAACGTGCCGAATCGGGTTCGGTACAGTTTGAACATGCTGCAGCCTCGGCAGCGGCTGCTTTTCATGCTGCTCCAACACCGGCTCCGACCGAACCAAAAGCAGATGAGCTTACCGAAAAACTAAAAAAATTACGTACACTGTTTGATAACGGCCTAATATCGCAGGAAGAGTATAACCATAAAAAGCTTGATCTGTTAAGCGATTTATAATCTATTCGATATAAGCGGTTAGCGAAGAAGCTTATAATTGATAAATGTAAGGCATATAAGCCCCCTTTGCTATCGCTCAAGAACAGATTTATAAAATTATGTACTTCACCCTATTTATATCCTTTCTGATACTTCAACGCCTGTCAGAGCTATATATATCGGCCCGTAATGAAAAGTGGCTGTTAAGCCAGGGAGCCGTACAATACGGGCAAAGCCATTACCCATTTATGGTAACCATGCATACCCTGTTTATTATTTCCATTATTGTGGAATATATCTGGGGCAATCATTCGGAATTTAGCTTATTATTTTTAGGGTTATTTCTGCTGGTGTTATCTTTCAAATTCTGGGCATTATCCTCATTAGGTAAATTCTGGAACACCAAAATTTATCGTATACCGGGTGTATATCCTGTAAAAAAAGGTCCTTACAAAATATTTAAACATCCCAATTATGGCGAGGTAGTTTGCGAAATAGCTATCATTCCGCTGGTTTTTAACCTGTACTATACCGCCATCATTTTCAGTTTACTTAATGCTGCTATGCTTACTGTGAGAATACGGGAAGAGAACAAGGTTTGGGCGAAATAAACAGAAAGCGTAAAGCAGATAGAAGCTTTTGTACTTTAGCTTATTAAATCTTCTTAAACACCGAAGCTCCTAACGGCGGCAACGTTATTTTTATCGAATTTTCGCGGCCATGCCAGCCAATAAACTCAGCATTAATATTACCATAATTGATAACCCCGCTGCCCCAGAAGCTGGTTGCATCCGAGTTAAATATTTCCTTCCATCCGCCACCGGCGGTTACACCTATGCGGTAATCATGCCGTGTAACCGGGGTTAGGTTAAGCACTATTACCAGATCATTAGCGGCATCATTACCCTTACGTGCAAATACCAGTACCGAATCATCAGCATTGCCGCCATCTATCCACTCAAAACCTGTGTGGTCAAATTGTTTTTCGTAAAGCGCAGGTTCACTTTTATACAGTTGGTTAAGCGCTTTTACCGTATTTGCTATGCCCTGGTGGTTGGGATATTGCATTACATGCCAATCTAACGAATGCTGGAAATTCCACTCATTACCCTGCCCAAATTCCGATCCCATAAACAGTAGTTTGGTACCCGGGTGGGTAAACATAAAGCTGTACAACAAGCGTAAATTGGCAAACTGCTGCCATTCATCGCCAGGCATTTTACCCAGCATGGAGCCTTTACCATACACTACCTCATCATGCGAGAAAGGCAGCATAAAGTTTTCAGTAAAGGCATATATCAAACTAAAGGTAATTTGATTATGACGATATTTACGGTGCACAGGGTCTTCGCCAAAGTATTTAATCACATCATGCATCCAGCCCATCATCCATTTCATGCCAAAGCCTAACCCACCCAGAAATACCGGACGGCTTACCCCGGTAAACGAAGTCGATTCTTCGGCAATAGTTTGTATATCAGGAAAATGGCTGTAACATGCCTCATTAAATTCTTTCAGGAATGATATCGCCTCCAAGTTTTCATTGCCGCCAAATACGTTAGGCTCCCATTCGCCATGATTGCGTGAGTAGTCAAGATAAAGCATGGAAGCTACGGCATCAACCCGCAAGCCATCCGCATGATACCTGTCCAGCCAAAACAAGGCATTACTTATCAGGAACGCTCGTACCTCATTACGGCCGTAATTAAATATATATGATTTCCAATCGGGGTGAAAACCTTTGCGCATGTCGGCATGTTCATACAAATGCGTGCCATCAAAGTTATATAGTGCATGTGCATCGCCGGGGAAATGTGACGGTACCCAATCCAATATCACACCTATGCCCTCCTGGTGAAAGCGTTCTATCAGCAGCATTAACTGCTGCGGAGTACCGTAACGGGATGATGCCGCAAAATACCCGCTTACCTGGTAACCCCAGCTTGGGTAAAAGGGGTGCTCCATAATAGGCATAAACTCAACATGGGTAAAACCCATATCCTTAACATAAGGCACCAGTTTATCGGCCATATCCACATAACTCAAAAACTGGTCTGGACTTTCAGGGCTACGCGCCCATGAGCCAAAGTGTACCTCGTAAACCGAGTAGGGTTTATCTAACGCATTATGCTCACGGCGGGTGTCCATCCAAACTTTATCATTCCACTCGTAGTAAGTATCAGCAACTATTGATGCAGTACGCGGAGGTTCTTCCCAGCGCAAGGCAAACGGATCGCTTTTTTCAAGGTCCTCGCCGGTATTTGAGGCAATAAAATATTTATAGGCCTCGCCATTGCCAACATGCGGTATAAAGCCCTCCCATATACCCGAACCATCCCAGCGTACATATAAGCCATGCGAGCCACGGTTCCAGCCGTTGAAATTGCCTATTACCGACGCAAACTTTGCATTAGGCGCCCAAACGGCAAAGTATGTACCCACAACTCCCTCATGCTCCACTACATGCGAGCCAAATTTTTCATATAACTTATAATGCTTGCCTGATTTAAAAAGATCAATATCAAAATCAGTAAAGCGACTGTAGGGATGTACATTGTATTTTTGCACTATTACTGACGGTATAGTTTTTTTTGCTGCCGCAGATTTGGGCTTGGCGGCTTTTTCAGCCTTTTCGCCTGCGGGCTTTGATGGTTTGGCAGAAGGGGTAGTTGCTTTTTTGGCCATAGTAGATGCCCTTTGCAGGGATTAGCTTTTTATGTAACAATCAAATATATCAATATTGTTTGTTTGCGCAAGACAATAACAAAGGCACTGTTAAATAATGTTAATCTTTTCTGTTTATAGCTTAGGCAGCTAAATTTGATACTATATCGTAATCGAACATATACTGTTCGGTTTTATTACAACATACAGATTTTATGTTGGCTTTAAATTGCTCATTATTAATGGCTTAGTAGCATGGCATGGATTTAATACTTACATGCGGATAATCTATCATAACAGCATGATAAAAAATTATATAACTATTGCCTGGCGAAACATTATCAAAAACAAGGCATTTTCGTTGATTAATATATTGGGCCTTTCGGTAGGTATTGCCTTTACTTTATTAATAGGGGCCTATATATGGGGCGAATTGCAGGTTAACCGACAGCTTAAAAATTCAAATAATCAATACATTATTCTTAGCAAATTTATTGACCCAAATTTTAGTAATGAGCTTGGCACTATAGCTGAATTACCTATAGCATTGAAAAAAAATTATCCCGAACTTATTGCTAATTACTATCGTGAAGACCTGATAACCAGTTACGTATCAAAAAACGAAAAACATTTTAGGGAAGACCTGCAAATTGGTGATAATAACTTGCTAAAAATGTATGGTTTTAAGGTTTTGTATGGAGACGTAAATACGGCGCTTAAAGATCCGTTTGCGGTTGTAATTAACCGTAAAATAGCGAATAAATATTTTGGAAGTACCAATGTTGTAGGCAAAACGCTAAGCTTTGAAAACTTTTCGGCCGAGCATCATGATTTTACTGTTACTGCTGTTATAGATAATTTGCCCCGAAATTCGGTAACCGCAATGGTTGCTGATAATGGCTTTTTCTTTAATGTTGAAAGCGGTAAGTTTTTTAAACGTGATTTTACTAACTGGATGAATTTAAATCTGGTTGGATATCTGGAGCTTAAGCCCGGCGTAAACCCCAAGACCGTAAATAGGGCTATGGAACAAATTGTTGCCAGGTATGAGCCTGATAAAAACATCAAAAAGCAATTAACCCCTTATGTTGTAAAGCTAACCGATTATAACCTGGAGGCTAATAACGGACTAATTAAAAAAATGGTTTATACACTATCGTGCATTGCATTATTTATTTTGCTGATGGCGGTAGTAAACTTTGTTAATATTTGTATAGGCCGCTCGGCAGGGCGCATGCGTGAAATAGGGATACGTAAAGTAATGGGAAGTTTGCGCAAACAGCTTATCCTGCAATTTTTAATAGAATCAATTACATTGGTAATGCTGTCAACGCTAATAGCATTGCTTATCTATATCCTTGTAAAGCCATATTTTGGTGAAATTTTAGGCAGGGAAATTCCGGGGTTGCTTGCTTTTCCGGCTTATATGATACCAATACCTTTTGTATTTGCGTTACTTGTTGGCCTGTTGGCGGGTATTTATCCGGCATTTGTATTATCGGCATCAAAATCAGTCGAGTCATTAAAGGGAGAATTTAATTCAGTAAAAGAAAGTGTATTACTCCGCAAAACTTTGGTAGCCTTTCAATTTATTATAGCTGCTGTAGTTTTAATAAGCACTATTTTAGTTTCCCAGCAGATCAATTTATTTTTTAGTGATAGCCTGGGATTCAGTAAAGAAAACGTTGTTTACGCACAAACCTCGCGCGATTGGTCAGCCAAAGGAGTACAAAAAATTGAATACGTTCGCTCTCAGTTAGCACAACTACCCCAAGTGCGTAATGTATCAGTATCTTATGAAATACCTGATGGGCATAATGGTGGTAACTACACGGTTGGTCGACCCGATATACCCGGCAAAACAGTAAGCAGTACAGGTATGGTGTGCGATGACGCTTATCTGACAACTTATAACATACCGCTAAAGGCTGGACGGTTTTTTAGTCCAGTCTATGCTAAAGGCGACAGCTTAAAAGTAGTTATTAACGAAACAGAAGCCAAAATATTGGGATGGAAAAACGCCCAGGATGCCATTGGTAAGCCAATGATGATCTGGGCTTATTCGTCAAAGCCTTTTATCATCACAGGTGTAACAGCCGACTTTCATTTCGGGTCCATGCGTGACAAAGTTCAACCGATAACTTTTATGAACAATAATTATCAAACTGCTTATCGTTATGTGTCTATTCGTCTGAAACCCGGCGATTTGCAAAACAGCCTGGCTGCCGTTCAGAAAAAATGGACCGCTTTAATGCCAGGTACTCCTTTTGAATATAATTTTATGGACGGTGCACTTAAAAAGGTTTATAAAACCGAATTACAATTAAGAAAAGCGGCATTAGTTGCTACCGTACTATCAATAATTATTGTATTATTAGGTATTTTAGGGTTGATAGCATTAAGTGTGCAAAAACGCACAAAAGAAATTGGCGTACGTAAAGTATTAGGCGCATCTGTAAATGCTATTATGATGCTTTTTATAAAGGATTTTTTGACAACCGTAACTATAGCGGGAGTAGTGGCCTGCCCCGTGGCATACCTGATTATAACACATTGGCTAAACGGTTATGCATCCAGAATAAGTATAACGCCTTTGCCATTTATTATTACCATAAGCATACTTATCATATTAACTACTTTATTAATTAGCCTGCAAACCATAAAAGCTGCATTAACTAACCCGGCTAAAAGTTTACGGGTTGATGCATAAAAAAGACTTAACTAATATGTCATGCTGAAACAAGTTCGACATGACTGTTAATTTTAAACAAAAAGACTTGCGAAGTTTTTAAAACTTCGCAAGTCTTTAATCCTATCATCCTTAAATCTTATAAATCTTAGTCTTACTTACTTATTTCCAGTACCTTAAAATTCTTACTAAACTTCATTTGCAATATTCCGTTGGTTATAGTAAAATCATTAACTGATTTTCCGTCAGCAATTATTGTTGATGGTTTAAAGGGTAAACCAACTACATTAAACGCATAGCTTTCATAGCGTGGAGTGTATAGCCCTTCCATACTTTGCTTGATGATAAAGCTGTTTTTGGTGCCGTTTACTGCAAATTTCTTTTCCAGGTATATGTCCTGTTCATAAGCGAAGGTTTCGCCATAATCTTCAAAATAGAAAGAATTAGCTTCGTAATCGCTGTAGTAAACATTTAATATTACTTCCTCAATTTCCTTTTCGCCCACATATTGCATTACGGGATATTCCGGAATAACCGAACCGGCTTTTATAAATACCGGGATAGTTTCTAAAGGAGTCAACACATCTATTTCCTTGCCGCCTATTATTAACTCCTGCGTCCAGAAGTTGTACCAATTACCTTTTGGCAGATATACTCTGCGGTTTTTTTGACCTGGTTCCAATACCGGACAAATCAATATTTTATCGCCATAAGTAAACTCATCCTGGCGGAAATGGTTGCCCAATACTTCTTGCTCCTGCATTACAACCGGCCTTAATATAGGGAAACCATAACGGTGATGCTCCCAAAAGGCCGAATACATATAAGGCAATAAGCGGTAACGCAACTCAATAAATTTGCGGTTTATTGAAGTATATGGTTCACCAAAGCTCCATGGCTCGCGCTCTTTAGTATCGCCTGCCGAATGCGCGCGCATAAACGGCGAGAAGGTGCCCATTTGTATCCAGCGGGTAAACAGTTCGCCATCAGGCTCACCGCTAAAACCGCCTATATCTGTGCCAACAAAAGGTATACCCGATACCGACATACGCTGGCATTGTATATTGCCCAGTTTCAGGTGCTCCCATGATGCCACGTTATCGCCCGTCCATGCCGAAGCAAAACGCTGTACACCTGAATAACCCGCACGGGTAATAGTAAACGGACGTTTGTTTTTAAGCAGTTTGCGTAAGCCCTCGTAGGTTGAGCGCACCATTTGCATACCGAAAATATTATGCGCCTTGCGGTGCGAACCACGTAATCCATCATAATCATGGCGCACATCATCAGGAAAGGTACCTGCACCAAATACGGCAGGCTCGTTCATGTCGTTCCAAACACCTGCTACGCCGGCTTCGACAAGGCCCTCAAATAAGCCACCCCACCATTCGCGTACCTCAGGATTGGTAAAATCAGGGAACTGACAGCGGCCGGGCCATACGTGCCCTTCCATAAAATAATCATCACTGCGGCGGCAAAAATATTTTTTTCCCTTACCTTCTTTAAATACCCAGTAATTATCGTCAACACGTATACCGGGGTCAATAATTACTACGGTTTTAAAACCATCAGCAGATAGTTCGCTGATCATTCTTTTAGGATTGGGAAAGTATTTTTTATTCCAGGTAAAACAACGATAGCCATCCATGTAATCAATATCCAGGTATATACCATCGCATGGTATTTTATTTTCGCGAAAGCCTGCTGCTATCTTTTTTACTTTAGATTCGGGATAATAGCTCCAACGGCACTGATGATATCCCAAAGCCCAAAGCGGCGGCATTGGATGCGTACCTGTTAACAGATGGTAGCTTTTAACCACATCCATCATGTGTGGCCCGTGGATATAATAATATTGGAGTTCGCCGCCGTCTGCCCAAAAACTTGTTTTGGTTTTATCCTCGGCACCAAAATCAAAATGCGATTTAAAAGTATTATCAAAAAATATACCGTGGGCTATATCATTATTTAAACTAATGTAAAAAGGAATGCTGCGATAAAGCGGATCCTGGTTCCAGTTAAAAGAATAGGCATCGGTGTTCCAGTTTTTTAGCCGTTTGCCGCGCAGGTTAAGTTCGGTAGGCTTATCGCCTAAGCCAAAAAAGCTTTCTTCGGGACGGCACTCTTTAGTGCAAAACACATAATACCCGCCAAACTTTACGTTCTCTTCCCAATGCATGGGCACAGCATCCGCACTGGTAATATTGTTTTGGCAGTCAGAAAATGATATAAAAAAATCCTGTTTGCGGATATGACAATTTACAGCACTGGTAGAAATCTGATATTCGTCCTCATTGTCAGCAACAGTAAAGGCAACCGGCCTGGTACTTAATTTAGGTACCGCATACGAAAATTCTTCCAGAAAAACGCCATGAGGTGCCAGGCGTACTTTTATTACCTGCTCAGTAATAACTACAATTTCAACCTTGGCATCACCATCAGTAAAGTATATTTTATTTTCTAATTGTTCTGCTTGCCTTGGTACACCCAGGTACTTTTTTATAATAGGCTTTATGGCTTCGGCAGGATTGTTAAGATGGTGAAATTCTTCTTCCTCCTCCAATAATCTGTTCGCTAACAATTCCGGGTCTTGTATATTTTCTTCCATAAAAACTTATAGTTCGTTCGCGGCCATAAGCAAATTAAATCAATGTCTGAGGATTTGCTTTGTTCTATAAAGCTAATAAACGATTATTATTCAATAAACGCGCCATAAATTGCGTGGAAAATAACAGAACGATTAAATTTTTGAAAAAATGGCAATTTTGATCTATAAAAATTTCAAAATTACTCCGTTCATAGCCGGTATGATTAAATTTATCCCGTTCCTGATATCATCCGTATAGTATTCTGTTAATGTAAGCAAGTCTGTAAGCTGTTTCGGACCTGATAAGTTTATGGTACCTAACAAATCGTCGGGCAAGTTAACCTGTAACTGCCGCTCGTTACGGTCAAAGTTTACCACAACCAATAACTGCTGCTGCGTATTATAACGCAGATAGGCATAAATGCGTTCATCAAAACCTCCCCGATTTTGGTTGGCCAGCATCAGCTCGTAAAAACTGCCGGTTTGCAGGGCTTCATTATCGTGTATAGCGTTTAGCAGTTTGTAATAAAAATAATGTAATTTTTTTTGATCATCATTTAAACCGGCGCCATCAAATTTGCCACCATTCATCCATTTCTGATGTTCAGGTAGCCCCCAGTAATCAAATATAGTGGTGCGGCCGTCATCGCCGCTAAAACCTTCGCTGCCTTTTGCCGATTCGCCTACTTCCTGGCCATTATAAATCATTACCGGACCATTATTTAGTGTAGCGGTAACAATCATTCCGGGTAGGGCATACCAGGCGTTATCGGCAAAATAGTTTGAGGCTATACGCTGCTCGTCGTGCGTTTCCATAAACCGCAGCATGTGCTCGTCAATATCGCGGGTATCATAGTTCCACACAGCGTTTATTTGCCAGGTGGAGTTGTTGTATGGATTAGTAGTTAAACGCCTTATGGTATCATACAAGCCGCTTTTATCATACAGGTAATCAAACTTTCCTTTAAAAATATAATCGCGGTACTTACTGCGATCATAGGCTTCGCCGATAAACACAATGCCTGGTACTTCGGCTTTTAACTTAGGC
The DNA here is from genome assembly GCA_025929405.1 of Mucilaginibacter sp. Taxonomy (GTDB): domain Bacteria; phylum Bacteroidota; class Bacteroidia; order Sphingobacteriales; family Sphingobacteriaceae; genus Mucilaginibacter. The sequence continues at coordinate 10,196 of JAICMD010000005.1, forward strand.
ACCAGCCAACCCCAAAATTCAAAAGGTACATGCTCTACCATATCGCACCTAAAACCATCTACGCCCTTTTGTGTCCAGTAGTGAAGTATGGCGTAAAGTTTGTTCCAGAGTGGAGGAATCGGATCAAAGTAACGCTGATTGTTTGAGTAATCGACCCCATAATTTAGTTTAACAGTTTCAAACCAGTCGTTTATAGATGGGTGCGCGTTAAATACATCATTACCCGTTGCTTTAGCGGGGTATTCATGAAACTCGCCGTCCTTTAGCGGGCTAACAAATTCATTTCCACCGGGATTATAGCCATGCGGCACTTCAAAATATTCGCCGGGCATGTAGTAAAAATCGTTATTTGTATCAAAGGCCTTATTACTGTGGTCATCTTCGCCAATATCGCGTACGCCTTTAGGTTTTTGGTCTGATTTATAGGTGCGCGCCACATGGTTGGGCACAAAATCAATAATAACCTTTAAGCCGCAGGCATGTGTGCGTTTAACCAGTTCCTCAAACTCGGCAATGCGGTTGGGGACATCAACAGCCAGGTCGGGGTCAATGTCATAATAATCCTTTATGGCATAAGGCGAGCCTGCGCGACCCTTAACTACATCCGGATCATCAGGTGTAATGCCGTGGGCCGAATGATCAGTCATGGTGGCATGCTCAATTACACCACAATACCAAATATGGGTAAAGCCCGTTTTTTTGATTTCCTGTAGTGCGACATCAGTAATATCATTAAGCTTGCCTACGCCATTTTCTTCGGCCGAGCCATAGTATTTGTTGGTAGTGTTGGTGTTGCCAAACAGGCGCGGCAATAATTGGTATATAATTAGTTTATTGTTTGTTGAGAATGGTTGCATAAGGGATTAAAGATAATTGCGGTAGATGGGATATGCAATAATTATTAAACAAAGCAACTCATACAAATGTCCCATGGGTAACAGAGAGACTTCTTTGAACAGTCACGTATAAGTACTTTGTTTTGCCCCTGAAAGACAGGGGCTATTATTTTTCATTATTTTATGGTAACAGATAGTGGTATACAGCTCAATCCATCTGCTTCTGCTTTAAGGGTTATAGTTCCTTTTTTATTATTTTTTAATGGGCGTAGTATCGCCAATGCCACGCCGCGATAAGTTTTACAAACCGGACTGTTCACGCTTTCCATATCGCTGGGATTTGCACTGCCGGAGCCCGCAATCTCACCATCGCCTGATACGGATAGTTTAACCGGAGTATCAGCGTCAGGAATAATGTTTCCCCCAGCGTCTGTTATTTCAATTTTAATATACGATAGGTCGTTCCGATTGGCTCTTAAATTTGATCTGTCAGGCATCAGCATAATTTTAGCTGGTTTGCCCGTAGTAGTTAATGTTTTTGAAGCTACTTCTTTACCATCTTTTACAGCAATGGCTTTTAATGTTCCGGCCTGATACGGTACTTTAAAAGTTGCTATAAATTTGGTATCCTCACCTGATTTTCGTTCGTCAATGATTTTCCCGTTCAGTTCCAAACGGATAAGCGGATACCTTGAAAACACCCGCACATCCATGTTTTTACCATCGCTGCCTGCCCAGTTCCAGCTTGCCCACTCGTTGGGCCATCCCCATTGGCTCACTCTTTCCTGCTGGCCTTCCGGTATAGGTGCATGTACAACCATTTCCAAATCACTGTTGCGCCATAGTACATCACGATATAACATCTGTGGCTTTTTACTGCCTGTAATATCAATATCACCGCAAAAACCATTAAACCACGGCCATGGCCTTAATATTCCTCGTACGGGTTCATTATTTAACCTGCTGTTTCCCAGTCCTGTCTCGCCAAAATAATCCATGGCAGTCCAAACAAAGTCGCCTATAACCCACGGATCGTTCTCCACCTTCTGCCAATTGTCAAATGCTTCTTTTGGATATGATTCTGTGCCCATCATTATCCTTTGAGGATATTTTTCATGATCAGACTCATATACTGAGTGCATATAGTTATACCCGCCCACATCAAGCATGGCAAAAGCGGGCGCAGTAGTTTCCCATTTATAACCAGGATGATCCCAAAAACTGCAAATAGCTTCAGTTACAGGGCGGGTATTGTCTAAATGTTTTACTTCGTCAACCAATTGCTTTTCAATAGCTAACCCAAGCGAATCAACCCGTTCGTTTATCTCGTTTCCTATGCTCCAGAAAATAACCGACGGGTGATTTCTATCACGATAAATCATTGATTTCAGATCTCTTTGCCACCAATCTTTAAAATATAAATGATAATCTTCCGGGTTTTTTGGGCGTTCCCACATATCAAAGGCTTCATCAATTACCAGCATGCCATTACGGTCGCAAGCGTCTAAAAATTGCTTTGAAGGTGGGTTGTGGCTGGTACGTACCGCGTTAAAGCCATTAGCTTTCATTAATTCTACGCGCCGCTCTTCAGCACGGTCAATAGTGGCGGAGCCTAAAAAACCATTGTCATGATGCAGGCATCCACCTTTTAATAAAACCTTTTTGCCATTTAATGTGAAGCCGGTTGTGGCATCAAAATGTATGGTACGGATGCCAAATGGAACTTTAGCGACATCTGTTGTTTTACCATTCACCTGTATGCTTACTTCTGCCGTATAAAGGTTGGGTTTATCAACCGACCAAACTTTTGGTTGGTTAACGATCAAAGCTTGAGCAATATCAGTAACAGCTGATTGTGCATTTTTTTCGGCAGCTTTACTAACTTGTGCAATTTTACCATCTGGCCCGATAAGTTTTATTGCTAATCGCACATTAGCTTTACCGGCACCCTCAACACTTGCAACTATTTTAATAGTAGCTTTATTAGCCGATAAGCCTCCTGTTGTAATGGAAATACCATTTTGTGCAATGTGTGCAGCCTGTTTCCTGATAAGCCAAACATGCCTGTAAATACCCGAACCACTATACCAACGCGAATTCCGTCCGTCGTTTTGTACTTTTACAGCTATTACATTGGGCTGCCCGGCAGGTTTTAAGGCGTTGCTGATGTCCACATCAAACGCGGTATAACCGTAAGGGTGTTTAGCTAATAACTTGCCGTTTACCCACACCTCGCTATTCATGTAAACGCCATCAAAATTTATTACCGATTGGCTATAACGCTCGCCGGGTTTTAAAGCAAAGGTTTTGCGGTACCAGCCCGTGCCTCCTAAAGTATAGCCGGTGGCGGTATTCCCTGGACTATCTTTTGAAAAAGGGCCAACTACGTTTCCTGGTGATTGGTTAGGCAGCTTTTCGATACTCCAGTCATGAGGCAGATCTACTGTCCTCCAGGATTTATCATCGAAATTAATATTTTGGGCGCCGGATATATCCCCTTTATGGAATTTCCAATTATCGTCAAAAAGTGATTCTGAGCGTGTATTTTGAGCATAAACCATCCCACTTGTTAAGCATGCAGCTAACGCCAGCGCCAAAAAATATTTCATAGTTAAGTATTTGGTTATTGGTAGTGTTACCTAATTGATTATACAAACCTAATTAAAACAACCTGATTTATGCAAATACTTTCATTATGTGTATAATGTCCTTATTTCCTGACAAGGAGGCCATAATTTTTAATAAAAAAAACCTGTTGGTACGTACCAACAGGTTTTTATAGAGGCACAAAGTATTGTGTCTCATAAATATCATACAGACGCAAAGTCTGCGTCATGCGAATTACTTACTCAGGCCGGCTAAAACTTCGTTGTTTTTAGCTATCTGATTGCCTTTTTTCTCTGCAGAACGGCTTCCCGGCTCCAGATTAGTGGCATTTTTTAAGAACTGTACTTCTAAACGCGAAGTAGTTTTATTTCTTCTGTCTTTTCTTTTTAAACGTGTTACGCCCATGACTTTATTTTTTAATGTTGTTAACCTCGAGGTCGGGAGCGGATTCGAACCGCTGTAAAAGGTTTTGCAGACCTCTGCCTAGCCACTCGGCCACCCGACCATTTTTAAGGATTGCAAAAATAGTAATTATTTATTGCCTGCCAATATTTATTTAAGGATATTTCTGTTTATTTCTGAGCAGAATATGGCCGTGGCAATGGCCACGTTTAATGATTCGGCTTTTCCTACCCTTGGTATGGTAACTGCTTTGTTAACCAGCTTAATAATATTTGGCCGCAGCCAATTGCCCTCATTGCCCATTACTATCAGGCCCTCGGTGCCAAAATTGGTGCTGTAAATATTTTCGCCATCCAACAAAGCGCCAAATACAGGCAGTTTAACATCATTTATTACTTTGGCAATATCAGTATAATGAATATTTACCCGCGCCAGCGAACCCATTGTAGCCTGCACTACCTTTGGGTTATATACATCAACACAATCTTCCGAGCAGATGATATGCTCAATACCAAACCAGTCGGCCGTGCGGATAATGGTACCCATATTGCCCGGATCCTGTATGCCATCCAATACCAACGAAAACTTTTTTTGAAGAATACTGTATTTTATAGTGGGCCATTGCGGTATTTTTACCAGTGCTATTACGTCGGGCGGAGTAGTTAAGGCGCTTATTTTTTCAATATTATTTATTGAAATTTCCTCAAAATTTATTTTGTGCGATAAATTGAGCAATTTTGGGGCAACAGCGCTTGTATGGTAAACAGCTTCAATAATATAGGCCGAATTAATAAATTCGCTTACAGATTTATAGCCTTCAACCAAAAATGCGCCGTGTTCCCTGCGAAATTTTTTATGTTGTAAGGATTGTAATAAACTGATTTTTGACTTTGAAAGCATATAAACTGTATAATTTTCGCCTTACAATATTAAGTATTCTTCTGGTTTTTATTGCTTCGGCCTGCAGCATTACGCGCCGGTTAAAGCCTAATGAATCATTAGTACGAAAGATCACCATTAAGGGGATGGATAAGGAATTTGCAGATATGGCTGTAAACTATGTGGACAAGCAACAGCAACCCAACAACATACTTAATCTGCAGTTTTATTACCTTTTCAGCAAAAACGGAAAAAAAAATATAGGCGAGCCACCTGCCATACTGGATAGCAACCTGGTTGAGTTTTCGCGCTACCAGATTGAACGCTTTATACAAAGTAAGGGCTATTTAAAAGCAAAGGTTACCGATACCATTGTAATTAAAAAGAAAAAGGCCGAGCTGATATTTACTACCGTACAGGGGCCAATGTTCCGTTTCCGTAAACTGGATGATAGTATACCTGATAAAAAGGTATCAGACCTATACCAAACCTATCGTCACAGGTTATCACATGTGCAGCCGGGCGGCCGCTTTGATACAGATAGCCTGGCAGCCGATCGTGACGAGTTTTTCCAGGTGATGAAACGTAACGGGTATTATGATTTTTATCGTCAATACATGAATTTTAATTACGATTCGACCTATAACAGGAGCATTGTAGATATAAAAACCATTATTGATAACCCGCCTAACAAAGCTGCGCACCCGGTTTATACTATTAACAATACACTGATTACCATATTTAAAAGTAACGGTAAACCTGATACATTAAATAAGCCGGATACCATTCAGGTTGATTCGCAATATAGATTTGTTGATTATTCGCACAGATTTAAGCCACGTGTGGTAACTGATTATATTTTCCAGAAAAAAGGCGAAATATATGATGTAGACATGCAAACGTTAACTACTTCGCGGCTTTCGGAGTTAAATGTTTTCGGAAACGTGCCCAATCCAACCTATATTAAGCTTGCCGACAGCACCAATCGTTTAAATACCAAAATAGATATTGTTCCGCTTAAACGAATGTCTGACCGGGTGGAGGGCGAATTTTTATTTAGTGGCGGACGCTATGGTTATAACCTGGGCAATACGTTTACCGAGCGCAATATTTTTAAGGAGGCGGCCATATTACAGCTAAAATTTAACGCCAGTGTATTGTACGATAATGGTACCAGTTCTATTGACCCCGGTGGTGTGGAAAACCAGGAGTTTAAAATAGGTGCAAGCCTTGCATACCCACGTATAATATCGCCGTTCCACTTTGCTAAACCAGGCAAATATGGGGTGCCGCATACTACCTTCTCTACCAACTATTCGTTGTTCTTTCAAAAAGGATTAGTGCAGCGCAACAGCTTTATAACCTCTGTTACGTATGATTTCTACGAAACAGCCAATAAATCGCATAGTGTTACGCCTATTAGTATTGAATATTCAAAAGGCACTATTGACCCTGATGCCTACCGGCAGTTGCTGGCTAATAACCGCTATTCGTATGTTTACCTTATTGGCCGTACAGTGTTTACAACCGGTAGCCAGTATACTTATCAGGTAAATGCCAACCAGCTAAACACCTTACGTGATTTTACCTATTTCCGCGGATCGCTTGATGTAGGGGGCAATGTGTTATCGGGCTTAACCAACATTTTAAATACTAAAAGGGATTCTTTGGGTCAGCGCACCATTTTTGGTTATACGTTTTCGCAGTATACCAAAGCCGAAATTGATCTTAGGTTTTATCGCAGTTTGGGTGGCGACCGCCAGTTTATTTTCCGTTTAAACCCGGGTATAGGCATCCCTTATGGCAATAGCAATCAGCTTATTTTTGAAAAGGATTTTTATGCCGGTGGCGCTAATGATATGCGCGCCTGGTTACCTCGTACACTTGGTCCCGGTCAGTTTAACCGTGCCAGTTATGGTACAAGTGCTACCGCTGATACCATCCGTGGCAGATTAAAATATCTTGACCAGTTTGGCGAGATAAAACTGGTAGCCAATGCTGAATACCGCTATAAAATTGCCAATAACTTTTTTGGTTCAGTATTAAAGGGCGCATTGTTTATGGATGCGGGTAACGTTTGGCGCCTGCATAAACAGCCTGAAAATCCCGGCGGCGAATTTAGGTTGAGCAACCTGTGGCAGTCAACCGCAATTGGTATAGGTACAGGTTTACGGTTTGATCTTGGTTTCTTTGTTTTCAGGCTTGATGCTGCATTTAAGTTCAAGGACCCTCAGTTTAACGGCGCAGACCAATGGGTACTTCTCAGACACGGTGATGAACTATTTAAAACCGGCGACTTTAAACGCGCCTATCAAAATGCTAACAAAACAGGCGTTAATGATGATGGCAGTATACGTGGCGATACCTATGGCTTTATGCAGTTAAACTTTGGTATAGGGATGCCGTTTTAGATGTGCAGATGACATGTAAATGTGCAGATGCGTGAATATGCAGGGATGATTTTATTATACCAAAACGACAGCTATTTAATTGATAGGCAATAATATGCACATACGCACATCTGCATATCTGCACATTTTTTTCATCTGCACATTTACATGTCATCTAAACATCGCTTTTAACCCATCAAATATACTCTCAAAAAATGTTGGGATACTGAGGCCGTTGTGATGGTTAAAGTATAAAAAGATACAGAAGATGATAGCTGCAATAATAATGAACCTCTTAAATATATAGCTTAATAATATCAGCGCGATGGGAATTGCAAGTAGCAATATCCAACTGATATGTATGGGGCTTAGCTTATCATCATGCTTGTAAATGTAATAAAGCAGTGAGTGCGCGCCCGAATCATTTACATGCTTAACGTATAAAAAGGTTGAACGCTCTATTTTATGCCGATAAAATGCCGTGCCCTTATCAAACACCATTTCCTGCTGAAAACCATTGATTGTAAAGCTATAGGTGCCGCTTACATCTTCGCGGATATTATTTAATGAATCGGTAGCTACAATGGCTATTTCGTTTTGAGCGAAGGGATTTTCCTTAACTACAAAATGATTAACAGACAAGGTATCGGCAAAAGCCAAACCTATAATAAACAACTGGAGCAGGCAGGCAAGCAGTATTTTTTTCATACACCAATATTATCAACAATAATTAAAAGTAGTTAATAATATGATATATTGTTTTAAAAGATTACTTGGAAGGATTAAAAGAATGAAGATTAAAGATTAGTGAACTATGAACTAATCTTTAATCTTCAACAACTAATATTTGATTACGATTTCCCAAACTCGCCGTTGGCGGTAATAGTTACTTCATCGCCAATTATTGCACCGCCAAAGCTTTTGCCGAAACCAAAATCCGAACGTTTAAGCGTGCCGGTAACTTTAAAGCCTGCATTTTCTTTTTGTGTTTGCGGGTTTACAATGGTAGCACGATGCCAAAGGTCCATAGTTACCGGTTTGGTAACGCCATTTAGGGTAAGGTTACCTACCAGTTTAAAATGATTAGGGGTAGTTGGCGTAATTGATGTGCTTACAAAATTTATGGTTGGGTACTTGGTTACATCAAAAAAATCGGCGCTTTTAAGGTGTGTGTCGCGTTTTTCATTATCGGTATTTAATGATGCTGTTTGTGCAACCAGGGTAATTTTAGCATCGCTGAAATCAGGCTTTGCGCTGATGATAGTTACATCAAAATCTTTAAAAAAGCCGTCAACATCTGATACCATCAGGTGTGTAACCGTAAATTGTAAACGGGCATGCGCTTTATCAACTTTCCAGGTTGATTGTGCAAAAATAGTTGTAACTGTAAGTGCAGCAACAGTTAACAGGGCGAAGATCTTTTTCATTTTTGTGAATGTATGTTTAATTATTTCACAAAAATATATTTATGATTTATAAGTCACAAAATAAATGTTTAAACATTTATTTTGTGACTTTGCTGTGTTAGTTTACTTGTTGTTTAGGTTAGGCAGATTATTATTACCTTTTAAATAACGCTCAAGGTATTGGAAGCTTACGTCTTTAATTAAAACAGCGCTTTGCGAATTATAGGCTGCCCCGTGCGCGCCTTTAGGATAAATGCGCAATTCGGCGTCTTTACCTGCATCGGTAAGGGCAGTTAATAACTGCATGGTGTTTGCCGGGTGCACATTATCATCGCTCATGGAGTGTATCAGTAATAAATGATCCTTTAAATTACCGGCATAAGTCATAGCCGAGCTGGCTTTATAGCCGGCTGCGTTATTGTTTGCCAAGCCCATGTAACGTTCGGTATAAATATCATCATAAAGTGTCCAATCGGTAACCGGCGAGTTGGCTATACCTACCTTAAATACACCCGGATGTGTAAGCAAGCTATAAACTGTGCTGTAACCTCCATAGCTGGTGCCCATTATAGCAATTTTATCAGCATCAACAAAAGGCATTTTGCTTAAATAGCGGGTAGTTTCAACAAAATCATTGCTCTCCCATTTACCCAGTTGCTTGTAAACTATTTTCATAAAAGCACTGCCATAGTTGGCAATGCCACGGTTATTTACATCAACTACAATGTAGCCGTTTTGAGCAAGCCATTGCTGCCAGCCATCGGTGTAAAACTTATTAAATACATCGTGCGATTCAGGCCCGCCGTAAACGGTCATTACTACGGGATATTTTTTATCCGGATCAAAGTTAAATGGCTTTATCATGTAGCCATCAAGCATAACGCCGTCGCTGGTTTTAAATTTAAACAGTTCAGGAGTTGAATATGCGTGTGTGGCTACAAAGTTGCTTACTGCAGCATTATCTTCCATCATTTTAAGCTGCGTGCCTTTGTTGTTGCGCAGAGCTACATGTAAAGGTGTAGTAAGGTTACTGTATTCATCCAGGTAATACCTGGCATCGGGCGACATATTAATATCATGAAATCCGCTTATATCTGATAGTTTGGTTTTCTGACTGCCATCATATTTGATAGAGTAGAATTGCTGCTCCAAACCGCCCGTTTCGGCTGATAAATAATAAATGGTTTGTGTTTTGGGGTCAATGCGCGATACTTTGATCATATCCCAATCGCCTGTGGTAACCTGATTAAGTAACTTACCATCATAGCTGTACCGGTAAATATGGTAATAGCCCGACCGGTCAGAAACCCAAAAAAACTCTTTAGCCTTTTCGGGGAAGTAAACCATATCGTTTACATCGGTATAAAAATCAAATACAGCCACCCAGGTGGTGTTTTTTTCTTCAAGTACTACATGATGTTCGCCGGTTTTAACATTAAAAAAGTATAGCTTCATGTGGTTCTGTGCGCGATTAAGCGTCATCAGCGCCAATACATCCGGGTTGCTTGTCCAGTAAATACGCGGTGTATAATAATCGCCGGTTTCATCAGGCTTTAGCCATATATTTTTGCCGGTGGCAACGTCAACTACACCAATCCTTACAGTTGGGTTAGTATCACCCACCTGAGGGATAGGGATATGTATATTATCGTTATGATGCCCTTCGTAATTGGTCATTTCAAAATCAGGCACCTTATGCTCATCAAACTGCCAGTAAGCTATGTACTTGTTATCGGGCGACCAGTTCCAGGCCTGTGCCTGTCCAAACTCTTCTTCGTACACCCAATCGTAATGGCCGTTAAATATGCCATTTTCGCTGGTTTTATCGTGGGTTAGCTGCTTTTCTTTTCCGGTAGCAAAATCATATACATACATATTACCATTACGCTCTACGCCAACCTTTTTTCCATCGGGCGATAGCTCAGCCGTACGAGCATCCTTAGCAGCCTGTTTAAGCTTTTTAGTGGCCAGATCGTACACAAAGTAATTAGATATGCCCGAACGACGATAGATAGGCCTGAAATCGGTTTGAAAAACCAGGTATTTGGAATCATGTGACCATTGGAAAGATTCGTATTCAAATGGTTTGGCAGTACCCGGGAAGGTAAATCCTTTACTGGTAAATATAAGCTCATCTTTTAACGTAGCCGGTTCCATAGAGCGTATCTCGTCATTAACGATGTACGAATATTTTTGGCCGCCGTTTATCCAGTTCACACTCTCAGGGCCGGGCAGACCACGTAGTCGTGACGTGGCACGCATGGCATCAATAAGCGAGGTATATTCCGGTTTATTTTGGGCCATTGATCCGGCAGAGGATAGCAATAGCAACACGCATGTTATGCGTAAAGTAAGTTTGGTACTCATCATAAATAATAAAATCAGTTTTTAAAGCTAATAGAATTGAGGCATTTGCGCAACACTAAACATGCTTGAACTGATTGTCCTTTATTTATTTTGCTGCTGAGGGATGACACTTATTTATTCATTTGTTATTTTTAATAATACCATCTCGCTCGAAAAGCCAGGCCCCATGGCCATCATCAGGCCGTAGCCGTCTTCGAAGCCTTCGCTCATAAAACGTTCAAGCACATATAAAACTGTTGCGCTTGACATATTGCCGTAACCATTCATTACCTCGCGTGTGTGGTGTAAAAAATCGCCCTCAATACCTAATGCATCAGTATAAGCATCTAATACTTTTTTGCCGCCGGGATGGAATACAAAGTTTTTAATATCGCTCAATTGCAAATTATGTTTCATTAAAAACTCTGTTATATCATCACGTACATGCTCATGTATAAATGTGGGTATATCTTTTGAAAACAATACCTTAAAGCCGGTATCTTTAAACTCCCAGCCCATTACGTCCAGCGAATCGTAATACAACTTGCTGCTTGATGCAATGTAGGTTACCCGCTTATCCCTGCCATGATTATCGCCTTTAACAATGCAGGCTGCAATACCGTCAGAAAATAAGCTCGAACCGATAAAATTACTTTTGCTGTAATCGCTTTTTATAAGGGTTAATGAACATAGTTCAACTGCAATAAGTAAAACAACGGCATTGGGGTTTGCCATTGCTGCGGTATTAGCTTTAGCCATGCCTGATACGCCGCCACCACAACCTAAGCCCCAAATTGGTGTACGGTTTATATTAGGGTTAAGCCGTATTTTGTTAATTATTAGCGCATCCATGCTGGGTGTGGCCAGTCCGGTGGTTGATACAAAAAATATATCGGTAATGTCTTCCTTATTAATACCGGCTTTGTTAATACAATCTTCTGCTGCCTGCACCGAGTAATTCAAGGATATATTTAAATAAGCATCATTCCGTTCCTCAAATGTATTAGGTTGGGCATAGTAGGATAGGGGTTTGCAAAAATTGCGTGTATTGATCTCGGTATTATCAAAGGCAAATATTAAACGATCTGTTTGAGGGAAATTAGCCGAAAATAATTCATGAGCTTGTTGTTTTACGGCTTGCTGATCTGTTTTAAAAGGAAGATCGACCTTTGAAACTGCTGCTATAAATGGCATGTAGTATTTACGTTTGTTTGGATTTATTAGTTGCTTGGGGTTATATAATATAAAGGAGTAAGGTAGACAATTGTTTAACAGGTTACATAATAATACATCAAGCAGTAAATAAAAAGGCCACCCAACCGGGCGGCCCTCAAACAAATCAAACTTATATAACAATTATTTTATTTTTTTGCAGATGCAATAACTCTATAGCTTTCAGGCGGACCTAAATAGCTTGATTTAACACCGCCGCGGTCAAGCACTATTTTTTCAAGCACCACGGCAGGGTCAACCATCCAGTATTTAATAATATGTTTACCCGGTTTGCTGATATAATGATCTGAACTTAAAACTTTGATCAAATTGGCCGAGTTTCCTTCCATTACCGAGTTGGCTCTTTGCGGATTAGTGATCAGCGGATCGATATTAACTTTTACGGGCGCTTCGTTATCAATTGATATGGCATACCATAAGCCTTTCTCGTGCGTAAAATCAATTGAAGGTGCGGTATAAACCAATAGTTTTATTTTACCGGTATCGGCTACGTTTACTTCATATTCAATATGCGGGGTATTACCACCGGGGTTGTCAATACGCGGATGGGTGATAGGCGAACCTTCAATACCCGATAAGGTACGGCCATAATCAGGAAGTATGTTCCATTTTGCATCGGTGCCATCAACAATTTTGCTATAATGTATGGCTTCCATTGATGCGTAACCATTGCTTTCAACAAAACCCGATGTTGGTACAGGTTTGCTGTTATTTACCACAGCCTGTACCGTTACTGTACTGCCATTAGGACCGGTTATGGTAATAGGTACGTGTTTAACGCCTTTAGGCGCTTTTGTCCAGTCAACATTAACCCATACGCGCTGTTGTTTATCAATTGTGCCACCGGCAGGACTTACCTGTACCCATGGCTCGTTTGATTTAACTGTATATGTAAATGACGCTTTGCCGCGGTTAAATACTTCAAAGTAATGACCAACACGCGGATATTGGGTCAGCTCAGGTAATACAGCGGCTGTTGTAGCTTTTGGCCAATAATCTGCCGAGCCTTCAACCGATACACCCATTTCAGGGCCATCCGCCGGTGTTACTTTTACAAATGCGGGTAATTTATTGCCCCCTCTTATATCCCAGCTTGTATAACCAATATGCGGCTGATCCATCATGTGGCTCCATTTGCCGTTGGCCAGCGTATCATTAAAATATTTTCCTATACGTGCATCTTCAGCAAATAATTTATCAGCTTTTGCAGCTTCATCATCAGCAGCGGTGCGTCCCTGATTGCCATATAATTTTTGTTTGGCAGATGCCAGATACATTTCATTAAACACTGCACTTGCTACTACCGGATGATATACCAACTGATAAAAAGCATCATGATAAGCGGCAGGTATTTTTTTGCTTAAAGCGATGGTTTGGGCTTTAAGTTTATTATAATCTGCAACTACAGTTTCAAATTCTCGGTAATCGGTTAAGCTATACGGTGTACTGGTGCGTATAGTGGTAGGGTCAACCATTTCGGGCTTACGTCTGCCGTTATATTTGCCGTATTGTGCTATTATCTGTGCTATTTCTGTAGCATGCTCGGGGCCAAATTGTTTGGCCGCCCATTTACGGGTATATTCCTGTAGGCTGTTTGCCGGATATTTATCAGGGTTCCAGGCGTAATCTAAGAAGAAACTTATCGGAAACTCGTATGGTTTTAAATCGCCAACGTTTACAACCCATTCCTTTCGCACGCCATACTCATAGGCCAGGTGCATTTGCTCCCAAATATGCGGTAGCGGATTGGTGTTAACCCATTGGTAATTACGTGGGCCACCATGATAATCAAAGTGATAATAAATACCGTATCCGCCTTTATTGTGTTCTGTTAGTAAAGGCAGCCTCCTTACGTTTCCCCAATTATCATCGCAATATAAAAGGGTAACATCTTCGGGTACACGCATTCCTGCATCGTAATAATCCTGTACTTCTTTATATAATGCCCATACCTGCGGGGTTTTGCTGGCATCCTGATGTTTTACGTCGGCTATTATTTGGCGTTGTGTTTTAATAATATTTTCAAGCAAGGTCATGTTAGCAGCAGGGCCGCCGGGTGCCATAGGCGAGTCGCCGTCGCCGCGCATGCCTATTGTGGTTAATGCTTCTTTGTCGCCTTCGCGTTCAACACTCTTTCTCCAAAAATCTTTTAACAAATCGGGATGTGTAGCAAAATTCCACGCCTGCGATTGTTCCTGTCTGTTCAATGTAGGGTTAAAGCGCCCCCATTCCTGTTGGGCACGATACAGCGGCTCGTGGTGTGATGTACCCATAATAATACCCATTTTATCAGCCAGGATAGGATTGTCCGGGTCGTCATCATTAAAAGCATTGCTCCACATGGCCGGCCATAAAAAGTTAGCTTTTAACCTGAGTAACAGTTCAAACATGTGCTCGTACAAATAATGGTTAACGCCTTTGTCCATTATTTTTCCATTTAGCAATGACGGTTTTTTATTTAAGCCATCAAATTTAGCTTTGGCCCAACCGGTAAAGCCCGGCGACTCGTCATTAATAAATATACCGCGGTATTGTACTGCCGGTTCGCCATCAGTATGGCGGGTAGTAAATACGTATAAGTTACTTTTATGAATGATAGGTACATCCGCCCAATAGTACCATGGCGATACGCCAATTTCTGCCGACAGATCATAAATGCCATAAATGGTGCCGCGTTTGTTGCTGCCTGCAATTACAAAGGCAGTTTCAACGCCGGGCAGCGGGTTTTTAACAATCTGCGAAATATACATTTCGTTTTTACCGGCTAAATCGGTAAGGTTTACTTTTTTATTTTTTACCAGATTATCAATCAGTGGGCTTTTACCTAAGGTGCCAATAATTACTACCTGTTTGCCTTTTACATCGCCGGTTGATAGAGTAGGCTCGGCATTAGTAACCGCTTTAATATCTGTTTGCAGATTTTTAGCGGCCATCAGCACGCCTTCATAATCGGCATTGCTTACATAAATAGGTGCCGATTTTCCTGCTGCTGACAATGTGAGCGCTCCCGGTACTTTTTTGGTATAAACATAAGGTGTATCGCCTGCATATACATTGCTTACGATCAACAATGTAAAGGTTAATAAAAATAACGCTGCGTAAACCTGAGTAGTAATTGGCCTGGCTTTATTGCCTTGCCGGGTAATACGTACTTTCATGAATTTTATTTTTAATTGGTTAGTGCTTGTTGGGGTTTTAAGAGTTTAAAAAATCAATTACCAAACTCTTTAAACAATAGCCTGCTAAGGTTATTGCAATCGATTGCAAATATAAATTTAAATAAAAGCCATTTTGCTACAAATAGGTTGTTTAACAACTATTTTACAATTGAAACTGATGTTTATTTTTATAAAAAATGATTAATTTTTGTAAAAAAGTGTTTTTAGTTATTTCTGATTAAATCGTTCAAATCATTATTTAATTTTTAACAAATTATTAAATTTATTAAAATATTTTCAAGATAATTTGAGTTTATTGTAATCAACTGACTGGGTTAATTACCATATTGGTGCAATCGATTACGGTAATCGATTGCAATTTTAATTTTTCTTTATACTTTTATCTCTTGTAACCCAATTATTACACACCTTTCATAGTTGTTATTTTTAAAGAGACAGATTTATATAGGTCAGCATTATATGCGTCATTTTTGACAAATATTTTATGAGCAGTTATAAGAACTTAATCAATTTTTATTTTTACAATTAAATCAATTTATAAAGTATGGGAAAAAAAGTCCTTTAATTTAAAATCTGCCAGGGCGCTTTATGCAGTGACCCGAACGGATGTTTGTCAGACATAAGGTAAACACCGTAAATACATTTAAATACACTTTAAATATATTTCTAAACATGCAAAAACAAAATCAATCAATTAATTAAATTATGGAAAAACTTAGACTTATCAAATGCTGGAAGACTTTGCTTTTACTATTTAGTATAAGCATGATTTCAGGAACTATTTTTGCCCAAACTGTTACACTGCACGGCCGTGTAACCGACCAAAAGGGTGAAGCCTTAATAGGGGCGACTGTGAGAGTTGCCGGTAGCAGCAATGGGGGTACAAATACCGACATTAGCGGTAACTTTACTTTGCGTACAGGTGCTGATACAAAATCATTAACCATATCTTATGTAGGTTATGTATCACAAAGTGTAGCTGTAAAGCCTGGTACTACTAATTTAGGTAACATTATATTGGCTAACGATGCTAATAGCTTAAATGAGGTGGTAGTTGTTGGTTACGGTACGCAACAAAAGCGTGATATAACAGGTGCTACTTCTTCAATTGACAATAAAACCTTGTCTGAAACACCAACACCGAACTTTGTTGATCAGTTAAAAGGTAAATTAGCCGGTGTTGATATCACAAGCAGCACAACCAGGCCGGGTAGCGCGCCTCAGATACACATCAGGGGTAACCGTACCATTGGTGCGAGGCAAGATCAATCGCCCGACCAACCTTTATTGGTAGTTGATGGTATACCATATACCGGTAGCATTACGGATATTAATCCGGATAATATCAAAAACATTGAGATATTAAAAGATGCATCTTCAACAGCTATTTACGGTTCAAGAGGCGCTAACGGTGTGTTACTGATTACAACTAACAGGGGTACAGCCGGAAGATCTGTGACCAGCTTTAGCCAAACTTTAGGTATTAGAAATGCAGAAAGCGAACTAAAAGTATATGACGGCCCGGGTTATGCACAATTAAATGCTGACGCGTTAGCAGGTTCAGTTTTGCAAGGAAATGGTGCCTCTGCATCTTACCCTTTATCAACGCTTGAAAAACAAGGCCTTGCAAATGGTGTAAATACTGACTGGCAGAAATATACTTACCAAACAGGTATCAGTTCTGATAGCCATTTAAATGTTTCGGGCGGTACTGAAAGTACTACCTTTAATATAGGCGCAGGTTATAATGCCGTTACTGAACCTACTCCACTGAACCGTTATGAAAGATACAGCCTTCAGGCTTCAATTGAACATAAGATAAGCAGGACCATTCGTGTTGGAGCCAGTATTACTAATACTTTAACTTATACTAACACTCCGGGTGGATTCCCTTCAGGCGCTGCAGCTTCAATGACCCCATTGGTAACTCCTTTTGACGAAAATGGTAATTTACGCTTATTCCCTTATATTGGCGCATTTGATGCAAGTACTTTAACACCATTGTATTGGAAGTATAATGCAACCGGCCTTAATAACACCAGGAATTTCCATGACTTTACTACTTTGTTTGCCGAGTGGAAGCCTGTTAAAAACTTAACCTACCGAGTTAACTTTGGTTATGATTTTACTCAAAGTTTCCAAAGTCAATACAGTAGCGGAAGCATCGACGTAACAGGTGCTATTAATACGGCATCATCAAGTGCAAGTTCTAATAACTCTGATGGATATCATTATACATTAGATAACTTGTTGACTTATGATAATACATTTGCTCAAAAACATCACCTTACCGTTACAGCGTTATTTGGTACTGAAAAAAATCATACCCAAAATACTAACGTAGGTGCACAAAATTTACCTGCTGACGTTGTTCAAAACTCAAACCTTAATTTGGGTACCTTCAGCAGCTTTAGCGGTGGCTGGAACGAGTTAGGTATCATTTCAGAAATGGCGCGTGTAAACTATTCATACAACGGCCTTTATGCCTTAACAGCTACTATCAGAAATGACGGTAACTCTACTTTGGCGCCAGGTCATCAATGGCTTACTTACCCCGCGCTTGGCTTGGCATGGAATATCTCAAATGAAAAGTTCATGCAGCAGTTTAGCTGGATAGATAACTTGAAATTAAGAGGCGGTTATGGCATTTCATCAGCAGGTGCGTTAGCCGGTAACCCATACCAAACCTTGGCTAATTTAGGTATCGGCCAGTTCCAATTTGGTGGAGGCGCTGCTGGTAACGTACTTACGGTATCAAACACTAAGGTTCCTAACCCAAATCTGCAATGGCAAAAAACGGCTGAGCTAAGCATAGGTTTAGATTTTGCTATACTTAAAAACAGGCTATCAGGCTCAATTGATGTTTACTCGCAAAAAACTACAGGTATATTATTAAATAATACCAGTATAGCGAGTGCCGGTGGCGCAAGTCAGCAAACTAACCTGGGCACATCAGCAACCAAGGGCCTTGAAATTGCTTTAAGCAGTATTAACGTACAAAGCAAAGGCTTTACCTGGGCAACAGATTTTAACATTGCCTTTAGCCGCGACAAAATTGTTGCTTTGCCAAGCGGACTACCGTATGATATAGGTAACGGATTTTTCGTTGGTTATCCATTGAACGTTGTATATGATGTTAGAAAAATTGGTATCTGGCAAATATCTGATTCGCCTGGCCCAAGCACAACAGTAGCAGGCGCTTACCAAAAAGTTCCTCAAAATGGCGTTACCGAATATCCTGGCCAAATACGTGTGCAGGATGTTAACGGCGATGGTAGTATAACCAATGCCGACCAACAAATATTAGGTAGCTTTACACCTCAATATACCGGCGGTATTACTAACAGGTTCACTTACAAAAATTTTGACTTTTCATTCAGCATAAATGCACGTATGGGCGGTTTGGTTTTAGTAAATTATTTAACCAGTGGTGGTTCAGCAGGTGGTTGGGGTTTCTTAGGTACAGCTCGCCACAACCAACCGGTTGTTGATTACTGGACACCTACGCATACTACAGGTACTTTCCCAATGCCTAATATGAACTTGCAAACCTATCCATTCTCATCAACTACCGGATACTACAATGGTTCATGGATCAAATTGCGTACTATTAACTTAGGTTATAACATTCCGTCAAAATTGGTTTCGCGCATTGGTATAAGTTCATTAAGGGTATTTGTACAATGCTTAAACCCATGGATCATATACAATCCTGCAGGCAAAGCAACCAACGGAACTATATTTGATCCGGAAACAAATGCTGGAATTAATAATCAGGTTAGCGGACAATTTAATAACAACCCAACCGGCAATCGCGTAAATACTGTTACTTATGGTCAAGTTCCTTACACCAGAGATTTTGTATTTGGTCTTAATGTTAGATTCTAATAAAATATTTAATCATGAAAATAGTTAAAAATATCTCAATCATTACAGCTGCGGTACTGGCTATAACTGTATCGAGTTGTAAAAAGCTTTTGGAAGAACATCCCAAAAACGGTTTGTATCTTGATTATTTACAAACTGAGGCGGGCATTAAAGCAGCCATAGCAAATTCTTACAATAATTTAAGAGGCTTTTATGAGGGTGACGGAAACAACGCTCTTGTTAACGATGGAACAGATGAGTGGTTTAATGGTGGATCATCTACGGCTTCCCAGTATGGTACCTATAATATCAACCCATCAAACGGACCGGGTTTTACAGCTGAATACCAACAGATAAATACCATGAACGGCTTGATGGATTTTATAAATGCATCAACAACAATTAGTGCTGCCAATAAAAAACTTTATTTGGGCGAGGCACAGTTTTTACGTGGATTTTATTACTTCTATTTAGTACAAACGTTTGGTGGTGCAACCGCATCAGATCCAGCAGGTATACCATTGCATACCACTTTTATTTCAGAGCCTGTTTATCAGGATGCACCTGCAAAATTAACTGATATCTATAATTTGATCATCAGCGATTTTACTAATGCTGCTACAAACTTACCAAATACAATAGCCAGTGGTAATCCTTTCTCGGCCAATGGTGTTGGTAAAACTGCTACCGCTGCTGTTGCAAATACTATGCTTGCTAAGGCATATTTAACACGTGGTTATACCTCAGCCGGCAGTACTGCTGATTTTCAAAAAGCTGCAGACCTTACTGCTGCAATTATTGCTAATAAAGCTACTTATGGCCTTGACTTATGGCAAGACTATAACGACGTTTATAAACAAGCTAATGATTACGGTAAAGAAAACATGTTGATGTTTGACGTAGGTTCTGACCCGGTTTATAGCGGCTATTGCTGCAATAATGGTAGGGGTAACAACAATATGGCTGTGCTTTATCGTTGGTCATACAACCTTGCAGCCGTAAACAATGTTGCTGGTAATGATGCGCCAAATCAAAAGCAAGGCGGCCCTAACCCAATGGTACGCGACGTTTATAACGGCCGTTCTTATGTACGTGACGCCTTTAACCGTCCATACTTAAATGATGTTGCCTTTGCCGATCAGGTGCATGATACACGTTATGATGCATCTTTCCAAACATTTTGGATTTGTGACCAGGCTGCTGCCGATGGTACCAAGTTTGATGGTAAAACTTTAAAAGGCGATGGACTACCGTTTAAGGTTGCTTCAAACGTATCATTCGTATCATACCAGCCACCGGTTGATGGTGATACTGCTATATTAATGCCGGGTGTTCCGGTTGATAATACCCGTCGTGATAATTTTAAAGGTTTAATTATTACTCCGGTACAGTATAACAACAACCAATATCCTGCTATTAAAAAATGGGATGATATAACCAGGATTGCAACTAATGACTTGTCTTCAAGGCCACTGATGTATATGAGGTTTGCTGAAGTTTACATGCTTAATGCTGAGGCTAACTATATGTTAGGTAAAGTAGGCTTAGCTGCACAGTCATTAAACGTTATCAGAACCAGGGCTGCCTACAGGACACCTGCTGATGGTGACCGTATTCCTAAATCACAATTTAGGGTTACTGCTGCTTCACAAGCTGCTGATAATGCTGCTAATGCTGCTGCAATGCAGTTAACTACAGCGCAATTAGCCCAGTTAGCTATACCAAACAACACTACAGTTGGTTCTCCAGCTTGCGGTATGGATTTGATTTTGGACGAATACACCCGCGAGTTTTGTAGCGAGCCACGCAGATGGTATGACCTTGTGCGTACCGGCCAGTTACTAAGAAGGGTTACAAAGTATAATGCTGAAGCAGCTGCTAATATAAAAGCTTACCACACTGTAAGGCCTATACCTCAGGGAGAATTAGACAAAAATACAGGTCCAAAATACCCTCAACACCCAGGCTATTAATAATAGCAATTTAGTTTAATTTGAATATAGTGAAAAAGCGCCCCGATTTATCGGGGTGCTTTTTTTTATGCCCGTTGGGTAAATAAATAAATTTTAAAGCAATAAAAAAGGCCCCGAAAGGCCTTTGAATTATTTGTTAAGTGGAGGAGGGATAACTATTGAAACAGGGTTCTTTTTACGCCCATCTCCAATCCACGCAATTCTGCTAAACCTTTCATGCGCCCAACAGCCGAATAGCCGGGATAGGTGTTGTAGTTATAATCATCCAGCAACTTATGGCCATGATCGGGGCGCATTGGTATGGCAATATCGTCGCGGCCTGCTTCAAGCCTTTTCTTTTGTTCTAATATTACAGCTTTCATAACGGCGTACATATCTGTAGTACCTTCCAAATGATTATCTTCATAAAAAGATCCATCAGCCTCGCGCCTTACATTACGCAAGTGTAAAAAGTGCACATGCTGGCCCAAACGATTCATAATGCCCGGCAAATCATTATCTGCACGGGCACCTAATGAGCCGGTGCAGTAAGTAAGCCCATTGCTTGGCGATGGTGCGGCATCAACAATAAATTTTAGGTCCTCTTCGGTTGAAACCACGCGTGGTAAACCTAAAATTGCAAACGGTGGATCGTCTGGGTGGATGCACATTTTTACGCCCAGCTTTTCGGCATCGGGTATAATGGCCTGTAAAAAATAAGCCAGGTTAGCTTTTAAAGCTTTGGCATCAATATTTTCATATTTTTTAAGGTGCTCTTTAAATTCAGCTATGGTATAAACTTCATCAGTGCCGGGTAACCCTGCCATAATGGTATTTATCAATAATTCTTTTTCTTCGTTACTTATGCTATCTAAATAAGCCTTAGCAGCCTTTTGCTGCTCAGTGGTAAACTCATTAAAAGCTTCAGGACGCTCTAAAATATACAAATCAAAGGCGTGCAAGGCAGGAGCATGGTAACGTAATGCCGAGGCATTATTGGGCAAACGGTAATCTAAGGTGGTACGCGTCCAATCTAATACAGGCATAAAATTGTAGCAAACGGTTTTAATGCCTTGTGCCGCTAAATTTTTTAAGGTTTGTATGTAGTTTGCTATTGCCTCGTCACGGCCTTCACCGGCGGTTTTAATGCTTTCGTGTATGTTTACACTTTCCACTACCGACCATGTAAGCCCGGCAGCCTCAATAATATCTTTACGTTTTTTTATTTCTTCGGTGCTCCATACCACGCCCGAGGGGATATGATGCAATGCGTTAACTACACCGGTTGCTCCGGTTTGTCTTATTGCTGATAAAGTTACCGCGTCTGACGGGCCAAACCAGCGAAATGTTTGTTCTAAATTACTGATCATTATAATGCTTATTAGCTTGTGTTATTTTAACTATGCAAGTTACAATTAATGCCCAAAGTATAGATAATGAGATAAATTGTAATCGATTACAATATTAAGTATAATAATCAAA
>JAICMD010000174.1 GCA_025929405.1 Mucilaginibacter sp.
CCCACGGTAGACAAAACTACGTTTTCTTTTCACGATGGGATGGATATTATAGCTTCTATCAATCCCGCAGCACCCAAAGTATGGCCGTAAAAACCTTTTAGGCTGTTTGTAGGCACCTTTTGTAAACCTACTATAGCGATAGCTTTGGCTTCCATCTCGTCATTATAACTGGTTGCTGTGCCGTGGGCAGATATAAAATCGATATTCTCCTTTTCAATCTCTGCTTGCTGTAAAGTTTTGGCGATGGCAAAAGCCAGTTCTTCGCCCGTGCGCGATGGCGCCGAGATATGATTAGCATCGTTACTTACCGCACCGCCCAAAACTTTAATGCCATCGGCATATTTGGGGTTTGATGTTAAAACTACTGTTGCCGCGCCTTCGCCTAAAGTTATGCCGGTTCTATCAGCATCAAAAGGCTTACAAGGCTCGGCACTGATGGCCTGAAAGGATTGAAACCCAGATAATATAAATTTGCTGATCACATCGGCCCCCGAAACCACCACATTTTCATACTGGCCCGACTGTATCATCCGCATCCCTGTAAGGATGGCCACAATGCCCGATATACAGGCATTGGATATAATTACTGGCTCATTTACAAAACCAAAATGCTTTGCCACCAATTTTGCGGAAGTTGGCAGGGCAATACGCTTTTTTAACTCATCATTATTTTCCTCTGTTTCCAGCAGGCTAATATTGCCTTTAGTGGTCGAGATAATTAACCCTGTTTTTTTGTCAGTAGAAGCGATATCACAATTAATTAAAGCATCAGCAATAGATAATATAAGCAACTGCTCAAATTTTGTATGGGTATTATTGGTGGTGAATTGTGTTTTATCAAACAATGCCGCATAAAAAGGGCCATCGGTTATGGCACTATTAACATGTTGCTTAACGCCTGTATTACCATTTTTTAGCTGCGCGAAGTTATCAGCCGTGGTAAGCCCAACCGGCGACGTAATATTATCAGCAACAATAAAAACTTTGGTCATTTATTTATTGGTGAAAACTTTCATTTCGCATTGAGCAATTAGCTCGTCATTGCGCCAAACTTTGCCTGTAACAATGGCTACGTCTAACAGGCGGGTCTCTATTTTTGTTTCGGTAAGCAATTGGTCATTCACTTTAGGCAAATCAAATACTTCCAGATTTTTTACCGCGCCTATGTAGCCAACGGTTATGGGCCTGTCTTCAATACGTGCAAGGCTGCCTTCGCCTGCAGCAGCGGTTTGCGCCATGTTTTCCATTAGCCCCGCCTCAGTAAATACGCCCTTAATTACAAATACATTATCCTCTGTTACTGTAAAGCCTGAACGCGCATGGTCGTCATCGCTAAACAGCAATTCATCCACCATTACAAACGGCGGCTTTTGCGGTATTAAGGATAAGATATCTTCTGAAAACATAATTTTTCTTTCGCTTTGTTATCGACTCACCCGGTTGTCTCCCGATAGCTACGGGATCGACCACCCTCTCTTCCGCAAGCGGTAAAGAGGGTTTTTGTTTTCCAGTTAACCTTCTTTACGCCAAAGCAAAGAGAGGGTCGACCAGCGTAGCGCAGTCGGGGTGAGTCGACTACGAATACAATCCTCCATTTATTGACAGTACCTCAGCAGTTATATACCCGGCTTCTTTTGAGGCCAGAAAGCCTACCGCGTGTGCCACTTCCTCGGCTGTGCCAAAACGGTTTACCGGTATTTGTTTCTTTAACTCTTTTTCGTCCAGCCCTTCGGTCATATCGGTTTTAATAAAGCCGGGTGCCACGGCGTTAACGGTAATACCGCTGCGGCCAACTTCCTGCGCCAGTGCTTTGGTAGCGCCAATAACTCCTGCTTTTGCGGCAGAGTAATTTACCTGCCCGGCATGCCCCTTTAAACCTGATAATGATACCACATTTATTATGCGACCATAACGGTTCATCATCATGCCCTCCAAAACTAAACGGGTTACGTAAAAGAAACTATCCAAACTGGTTTTTATTACATTGTCCCACTGTTCGTCTTTTAACCAAGCCATCAGGCTATCCTCGCGAATACCTGCATTGTTTACAAGCACCTCAATAATTTTATCGCTATTGGCGGCTATCCACCCGCCTAAAACATCATTTATCTGTGCCTTATCAGCTACATCAAATTGCAATAACTCGCCATTACCGCCAATTTGCTGTAAAGTAGTATTAGCTTCGGCAGTATTGTTTTTATAATTGATGAGTACATAATAGCCCATGGCTGATAGCTTAGCACAGATTGCCCTGCCTATTCCCCGTGATCCGCCGGTTACTAATGCGCATTTCATATAACAAATATAAAATTAAGAACGGTGGGTATGAGCGATTCCCTCCCACCGGGAGGGTGCAGGGAGGGGTTTAGTTGGCGATTACCCCTTCCTCCTCCTTCCCCAAGGAAGGAATCGCACAGGCCTTTGCTGTAACTACCATTTCTGATATTCATACTTAATAAGCTCTAAAGTTTACAGCCGGTTCGGTGGTTTCTAAATAGTTTTTTACATTCTGCACGTCCTTGTATTTATGGCTATCCTCAATAAATTTCGGAAATATTTTTCTAACCTCATTATATAGGGCCAGGGTGTGCGGTGCAAGTTTGGTTTGGCAGTTCAGGTAATCTACCGCCTGCAAAATGGTCATTAACTGTATACCCAGTACAGCGTACGCATTATCAATCACCTTGCGGGTCATTAACGCGGCGTTACAACCCATGCTCACAATATCCTGGTTATCGTTATTATTTGGGATGCTGTGCACATACATCGGGAATGATAATGTTTGGTTCTCTGCAACTGTTGATACTGCCGTAAACTGTACGCCCTGCATCCCAAAATTAAAACCTAATACACCCAGGTTTACAAACGGCGGGAATTTTTGGTTCAGCTTTTCGTTCAACAAGTAGTTTAACTGGCGCTCCGACAGCATGGATAATTTGGTAACGGCAATCTTCAGCTTATCCATTTCCAGCGATACATAATCGCCGTGGAAGTTGCCCCCATGGAAAACGTTTTGGTTTACATGGTCAATCACCGGGTTATCATTTACCGAGTTCAATTCATCAACCAACACCGTTTCGGCATTAGCGATAGTATCATATATAGGACCAAGCACTTGCGTAACACAACGCAGCGAATAATACTCCTGCACCTTATCTTCAAATACTTCTTGGTCAATATTGTCGGGATGATAGAGATGATCAGTACGACTGCGCACCATTTCGCTGCCGTGTAAAATATCGCGCAGCATGGCGGCAACTTTATTTTGTCCTTTGTGATGTTTAACGATGTTTAGCTCATGCGAAAAGTGGTCATCATACGCCTCGACAATTTCATTGGTCATAGCTGATAACATAGCCGACCAGCCCAGCAGCTTTTGCGCCTGTATGATATTTATCATACCTATACCCGTCATAGCAGAGGTGCCGTTTATTGTAGCCAATCCCTCACGAACATGGATGGTTAATGGTTTTATGCCTAACTCACTAAATACATCAGCCGTTTGGCGGATGTTACCTTCATATATTACTTCACCCTCGCCAATTAAAACCAGTCCTAAGTGTGCCAGTTGCACCAGGTCGCCGCTGGCGCCAACGCCGCCATGTTCAAAAATGCAGGGGTAAACCTCTTTATTGATGAGTTGAGTTAGCAGTTCAACAATATCCGTATGCACGCCCGAATAGCCTTGCATTAAACTATTTAAACGGGCCACCATCAACGCCTTAACTAATACTGGTGATAGTAACGCGCCATTGCCGGAGCTATGGCTGCGTATCAGGTTATATTGCAGTTGCAGCAGGTTTTCTTCACTCACCTTGTATTGAGCCATTGGCCCAAATCCGGTGTTGATGCCGTATATTAATTTGTTTGACGAAAAGCTTTGCAGAAACTTAAAGTTTGTTTCAATTTTCGCTAAAGCGGATGGGGACAAAGTAACTGCTTTATTTTTAAACAGGATATCAGAAAAATCATTTAACGTAAGGACGCTTTGTCCAACAGGTATCATAGGCAATGCTTTTTATGGTAGCTGACAAATATAGCAATTAGAGATTAGTGATTAGAGATAGGTGATTAGTTGCAAATCGATAACTTAACCACCATACAAGAAAATAGTTTAGGCACGAATCTCTAATCACTGATTAACTAATCACTAAGCTCGCCTATCAATAAACTTTATCGCCTTCCTGCTCGCTTCAGGGAACTGTATCTTTTTGATTTCTTCAGCAGCTATGTAGTTTACGTGCGGACTAACACGCAGTCGGGCCTGCAGGTAGGCGCGTATTTTATTGTCGCAGGCTTTGCTGCCGTCTGCAGGCAGCAGATGCAGTAATACCTCGTCCATGCCAATTTCATTACTGTAAACCTCTACTACAAAATCCAAAACCTCTTCCATTTCATTTAGCAGGTCAAATAAAGCTGGGGGATAAAGCGTGGTACCCTTAAATTTGATCATCTGCTTTTTACGGCCGATAATAGGTGATAACCGCAAACTTTCACGACCACATGCACATGGCGCATCATCAAACTGGCAAATGTCACCGGTTTTATAGCGCAGCAATGGCATACCTTCAACACCTAACGTGGTTATGGTTACCTCGCCCGGTTGATGAGGAGAAACGGGTTGATTTTGTTCATCTAAAAGTTCAACAATTACTAAATTGGGTTGTAAGTGCCCGCCTCTGCCTACAGAACATTCTGTAAATGCAGTTTGCATTTCGGTGGAAGCATAAGTAGAATATAACTTAATATTCCAGTTTTCGGTAATTTTTCGTCCTAAAATATTTAAAGAAAAATCTGTATTTCTGATATTTTCGCCAATGCAAACAGCTTTTTTAACCGAGGTTTTATTCAGATCGATGCCTGCGTCCTTAGCTGCCTGTATCAGCTTTAAAATAAATGAAGGTACGGCAACTATCGCTGTGGGCTTTAGCCGTAAAATGGTTTCTAATTGCAATGAGGGTACACCCGGCCCCAAACGGATGATCCCTGCTCCTAATTTTCGCAAGCCGGAATAATAGGCTATGCCCGCCATAAACTGCCTGTCAAGCGTAAGCATTAATTGATAAGTATCCTCTGCCGAACCATCCGCACATAAAAACGAGTTGTATTCATTTTGAGTAAGGCGGTTAAGGTCGTTATCCGTAAGCGCGATAGTAACAGGGCTACCCAGCGTGCCTGATGTTGAAGCATATTCAATGATCTGATTTTTGGGTACGCATAAAAAATCATCGTTACGTTGCTGCAGATCCTCTTTGGTAGTAACTGGTAGTTTCGCCAAATCCTCCAATGTTTTAAAAGCGGTAACATCAATATCATGCTTTTTAAAAACCTCTTTATAAAAAGGCGAGTGTTGGTTTAAATGTGCCAGCAGTTCCTGCAGTTTTTGCTGCTGCATGGTTTTTATCTTTTCGGTTGGATGCTTCTCGGCGGTAAAACTCATATCAGGTTACTAATATAATAGCTGCAAGCTTAAATAGTAGTTTTTAATTGGTAAGGTTTAAAAAAATCCCAAATAACCTGGCAGGCATTTAAGTTATGTGTGGTTTTGCCAATTATAAATGCAGGCAAATATTGCCTGCCATTCGGCCAGGTATGCCCGCCGTTATTTACGGTATACCCAATCACTTTTAAGTTGTTTTTAGGATTACTATATTCCTCGCGCACTACTGATGTACCATCGTGCGCATTATCCGGTATCTGTATAATTACCGGCCCAGGATTACAATCATCCAGCGCCACCCATTTTTTAATAATAGCATCGTGCGAATACATTTCGCGGCCAAACTTTTTGCCGCCGTTATAAGGTATTATAGGATCGGCAGTGCCGTGTATATACATTACCGGCATAGGCCTTTCAAGGTCATAACCCTCGTTTACATTTAATGTTGCAGCCACTATGGCTATAGCCGCTATGCGGTTATGCAACTGGCAAGCCAGCCGGGTAGTCATAAACCCACCGTTTGATATACCGGTAACATATACTCTTGACGCATCTCCGTGATAGGTTTTAATAACATAAGTTATCAGTTGATCAATAAACTTTACATCGTCAATACCTTTATTATTGGCGCCATCATGCCATAAATGCTTAGATGCCGGACATACCAGTATAAAATGTTCTTTATCAGCCAGCGGACGGAAATCAGCCAAACGCAGCATACCTTTAGGGCTTGCAAACCCGCCATGTAATGAAATTACCACGGGCATACTTTCTGTTCTTTGGGCAGGCAAATAGGTTATAAAAGCACGTTTCATACCATCTACTGTTATTTCTTCGCGCCTTTGTTGTGATTGCGCCAGGGCAGGTACAACACTTGCCAATAACAACCAGCATCCAAATAATTTCATATAACTATACATTAATAGCAGTGTTAGTAACGTATATTTTTAGCATGTGGTTTTAATGTCAATAATGAAACCCTTAGCACTGTTGTTGGTTGTAGCTAATATATGCTATTTACTTATTAAAATAAAACTTATGAAAGCCATTAAAGTATTATTAATTACTGTTATTGTAGTTTGTTCATTCGCTACTGCAAATGCCCAAAGGCTACCCGGGCCGCCGCCCCCTCCTCCAGGGCCAATACATTTACGCAAGCCGCCTTTACCCGTTGTTCGCCACCGCAGGGCAATTGTTGTACACCATTCGCACCGTCGTGTTGTGCGTAGGCCGGTACGCAGATATTAATAAAAATGCAATAAGAGCTAAAAAATAATTTTATTGTTTTAACGCGTTTATAATTTTTTACTCTATCTTTATGAAATTAATAAATTAATATAATGCAAGGAACAGTAAAATTTTTCAATGAAAGCAAAGGCTTTGGCTTTATTATACCAGCTGATGGTAGCAGCGAAGTTTTTGTACATGCCTCAGGCCTTATTGACTCTATCCGTGAAAACGATAGCGTTACCTACGATGTAGAGCAAGGTAAAAAAGGTTTGAATGCGGTAAACGTAAAAGTAAGCTAATCAGAAGTATACTTATATCGTATTAAAAACATCCGTCAACAATTGGCGGATGTTTTTTTTTGAAATGATGGTTTATAACCTAAAACAAAAGCGCCATAATCTCTCACGGCGCTTTATATAGTGGATTTAAAATTTACGACATTTTCAACTTCTTCTGTATATCTGCCACATAGCCTTTAAACTTCTTATCGGTATCTATCAAATCCTCAACAGTTTGACACGCATAAATTACGGTAGAGTGGTCGCGGCCGCCAAAGAAATGACCGATAGATTTTAATGAACTTTTGGTATGTGCCTTGGCCAGATACATGGATATTTGGCGGGCCTGCACAATTTCGCGCTTGCGGGTTTGTGATTTTACCATCTCAATAG
>JAICMD010000320.1 GCA_025929405.1 Mucilaginibacter sp.
GTCATCTCCCATATACCAATAGGGTCGTCACTAAATATTTCATCGTTTTTTTTACAGCTAACTAATATTGTAGCAAGGCAAATAACTATTGTAAGTTTTTTCATAATGTTTATTGTTTATACGCAATCCGGGCTGCCAATGCTACAATATTAATGTTACTATATTGTTTACATCTTATTATCATCGCACTCTTCGCTATGCTGAGAATGACGATTTTTTTTATTGGACCACGGGTTGCATCATCTTCAATATACTATCCACATATTCGCGGTTATTGGCCAGGCGGGGTACTTTATGCTGACCGCCAATTTTACCCCGTTCTTTCATCCAGTTAAAAAAGGTGCCTTTAGGGGCTACCTGTACTTGCGGGCGGCGCAAGGCCATATCCTTAAAGCGTTTGGCGTCATAGTCGGAATTTAAACGACGCAGGGTTTCGTCAAGCAGGTCAACAAATCGTTCAAACTCAACAGGGTTTCTTTCAAACTCAATGATCCATTCATGCGCCCCACAATCATTGTCGTTAAAATAAACCGGTGCTGCTGTATAATCGCGAATTATGGCTCCGGTTTGCTGGCAGGCTTCATCCAGGGCTCGCTCGGCATTATCAATGATCAGCTCCTCGCCAAAGGCATTAATAAAATGCTTGGTGCGCCCCGTAATTTGAATACGGTAAGGTGATAACGAGGTAAAACGCACAGTATCGCCAATTAAATAGCGCCACAACCCGGCGTTGGTACTTATGATCAAAGCATAATTCTTATCCAGTTCTACCTGGTCAAGGTCAAGGGTTACCGGGTTTTCATCATGCAAGTTTTCCAACGGTAAAAACTCATAAAATACGCCGTAGTCTAGCATCAGCAGCATATCGCCCGAATCATCCAGATCCTGTATCCCAAAAAACCCTTCGGAGGCATTGTAGGTTTCCAGGTAATACATATTATCATTCGGTATCAGCTTTTTAAACTGCTCCCTGTACGGTGTAAAATTCACCGCGCCATGAAAATATAGTTCTAAATTGGGCCATACCTCCAACAGATTGTTTTTCCCGGTGATATCCAATATCCGTTTAAATAGCAAGAGGTTCCAGGTAGGTACACCACTCAGGCTGGTTACGTTAACATCCTTAGTGGCCATAGCCATCTTTTCTATCTTTTCCTCAAAATTATCCAGCAGGGCTATATCCAGATGCGGGGTACGATGAAACTCGGCCCATAAGGGCAGGTTTTTCATTAGGACGGCAGATAGATCGCCAAAAGAAGTATCGGCACTAAGCTGGCTTATTTGCGCACTGCCGCCCAGCGTTAAAATTTTCCCGGTAAACATGCGGGCATTAGGGCGGTTGTTAAAGTAGATGGTGAGCAGATCCTTACCGCCTTTAAAGTGGCATTCTTCTAATGATTCTTCGCTAACAGGAATAAATTTGCTACGGTCATTTGTTGTGCCTGATGATTTAGCGAACCAGCGAATCTCTGAGGGCCAAAGTACATTTTTCTCCCCCTTCAACATCCGCTCAATAAAGGGTTTCAGGGTATTATACGTTTGTATGGGCACACGTTCTTTAAACTGCCGGGGGGTGCTTATGCTTTTATAATCATACTTACGGCCCCATTCCGTTTCCTCGGCAGATGCTATTAGCTGCTCAAACCACTCACGTTGTACCTCGTTAGGATATTTCATAAAAAGCTCTATCTGGTGGATACGCTTTTTCATGAACCAGGTAAAAACAGAGTTAAATATCGTCATACGCGATTTGGTTTATTGAGCAAAGGTTTTTCTTTTTAAAACAAAATTGGAACCAAGGTATACCTTCCGCACCATTTCGTTTTCGGCCAATACTTCAGGCACACCCGATTCTAATATCTTACCTTCAAAAAGCAGGTAGGCGCGGTCGGTTATTGATAAAGTTTCCTGTACATTATGGTCGGTTATTAATATACCAATATTACGGTGTTTTAGTTTGGCTACCATGGCCTGTATCTCTTCAACAGCAATGGGGTCAACGCCAGCAAAAGGCTCATCCAGCAATATAAAATTAGGTTCGGCAGCCAGGGCACGGGCAATCTCGGTACGCCTGCGCTCACCGCCCGATAACAGGTCGCCACGATTACGGCGCACTTTATGCAGGCTAAACTCGTCAATTAACGATTCCAGCTTTTCTTCCTGCTTATCCTTGGGCATTTTACCCATTTCCAATACCGCCTTAATGTTATCTTCAACAGACAGTTTTCTGAATACCGATGCTTCCTGCGCCAAGTACCCGATACCTTTTTGCGCACGACGATACATTGGGTCGCCGGTTATATCTTCATCGTCTAAAAATATAGTGCCCTCATTGGGTTTTATCAAGCCCACTATCATGTAAAATGAGGTTGTTTTACCTGCACCATTTGGCCCCAACAGGCCTACAATTTCGCCTTGCGAAACGTTAAACGATACATCATTTACAACCGCCCGTTGCTTATATTTTTTTACTAAATGCTCTGCTCTTAAATTCATGTTTGAAGTAAAAATTCAAAAGTAAAAATTCAAAAAGTCAGGTTTATTATTTTGACTTTTTAATTTTGACTTTTAACTTAATCGTATTCCTTTTATATTTAATTGGATAGTTCTTCTCTCTTTCCAGATATTTTCTTCAATAGTATAACAAATATCAAAAGGTTTGTCTTTTTTTATTTGTTCCAAATATTCGCCATGGCCAAAGGCTATACAATCAAAAGCCGGTGTGCCTGGTTGCATTACCGCCATTTTAAGGTGCTTGCTCCCGGCCAATGCGGCGCTACCACTAACATACACATTTTTGGTGATGAAAACCGGCAGCATATTTTCAGGGCCGAAAGGTGCAAACTGATTTAATACCCTAAAAAATTTAGACTCTATATGGCTTAACGTAATTTCGGCATCAATAGGTATTTGTTGTATCAACTGCTCATCAGTTATACTGGCACTTACTACTTCTTCAAACTTATTAATAAATGCGGGAACATTTTCGGGATGCATGGTAAGGCCTGCGGCATATTTATGACCGCCAAATTGTATCAACAGGTCGCTGCATCCGCATAATGCTTCGTACAGGTCATATCCTAAAACTGAAC
>JAICMD010000321.1 GCA_025929405.1 Mucilaginibacter sp.
GTCAAATCGTAAGGGCTCATTTCCAGTTTCACTCTGTCGCCAGGTAAAATTTTGATGTAGTGCATCCTCATTTTACCTGAAATATGTGCAATAATCTCGTGTCCGTTCTCCAGTTCAACCCTGAACATTGCATTTGATAATGCTTCCCTAATTGTACCGTCTTGTTCAATCGAGGCTTGTTTAGCCATATTTTATTGATTATTACTTAATTATCCAGCCTTTAAAGCGGGATGCAAAATTAATAAATATTTTTTTAATTATTGATTTTTTTCTTTTAAAACATTATCAACGTACTCAAACGTCGAAAGCACATCAGCTTTGCCTTTTTTAACGGCTACTGTATGCTCATAATGCGCCGATGGTTTACCATCAATGGTTGATACCGTCCAGCCGTCATCCCAAAACTTTACGCCTGCACGCCCGCCGTTTATCATAGGTTCAATGGCTATTACCATACCTTCCTCCAACTTTATGCCCGATCCGCGTTTACCATAATTTGGCACTTCGGGTTTTTCGTGCAGATTTAAACCTACCCCGTGGCCTACCAGTTCCTTAACTACACCAAATCCATTCTTTTCAGCATGCTCCTGCACGGCATAACCAATATCACCAATGCGGTTACCCACAACGGCTTTTGCTATGCCCAGGTCAAGGCATTCGCGTGTTACGCGCATCAGCTTTTTGGTCAATTCATCAACCTCGCCCACACTGTAAGTAAAGGCCGAATCTGCATAATAGTTATTTAAAATAACACCGGCATCAACCGATAGCAGATCACCATCTTTTAAAACATAATCACTCGGAAAACCATGTACAACCTGGTTATTTAATGATATACAAAGCGAGTATGGGAAGCCACCGTAATTTAAAAAGGCGGGGATACCGCCATTATCACGTATAAAGGTTTCGGCAAGGTTGTTTAATTCAATGGTCCTTACTCCCGGTGCAATCATCTTGGCAATTTCACCATGGGCTTTTCCAAGTACAACTGCGCTTGCTCTGATCAGCTCAATCTCTTCGGCAGACTTATAATGAATTTTTGGCATTCCTTATTAAATTGCTGTAGGTGTTGTACCTGCAGCAGTAGGTATAGCTGTACGGCCCTTTATCCTGCCTGTTTTCATTAAGCCATCGTAATGACGCATTAACAAGTGGCTCTCAATTTGCTGCAAGGTATCTAAAACAACCTGCACCAAAATAATCAATGATGTACCACCAAAAAACCTCGAGAATAAACTGCTTACGCCTACCTGGCTAACTAATGCAGGTATTATAGCCACAATAGCCAAACATATTGAACCCGGTAAGGTAATTTTTGAAATTACATCATCCAGATAATGGCCGGTTGCCTGTCCAGGTTTTATACCCGGAATAAAACCGTTATTCTTTTTCATATCCTCAGCCATCTGGGTTGGATTAACCGTAATAGCTGTATAGAAATAAGTAAATACAATAATTAAAATAGCAAACAGCACATTATGCAGCCATGAGTTATAGTTGCCTAATGCTATCAAAATACTATTTGATGCCGCGTTAGGGAAAAACTGTGCTACAGTTGCCGGTATAAACATTAAAGCCTGCGCAAATATAATTGGCATAACACCTGCAGCAGTTACCTTTAACGGAATGTACTGACGCACGCCGCCATATTGCTTATTACCTACAATACGTTTTGCGTATTGTACTGCCACCTTACGTGTGCCTTGTACTATTAAAATGGTAAACATTACCACACCAATAAGGGCCAATAACTCAACAATAAAGGTAATTAAACCACCCTGGCCACCTGTACGCGATTGAAACTCAACTATAAATGCACTTGGTAATTGGGCAATTATACCCACCATGATAATTAATGATATACCATTACCAATACCTTTATCGGTTATTTTTTCGCCCAGCCACATTACAAATAATGTACCCGCAGTTAGTATTAACGTGTTGGTTAATATAAATATAAAATGCGGCAGCATTACTGCATCGGGCGTAATTTGTGTATCCAGGTAAGCAACAGCCTGAGGTACTGTAATAGCTATAGTCAGGTAACGTGTCCACTGGTTAATTTTGTTACGGCCGCTTTCACCCTCTTTCTGCATTTTAGCAAAATAAGGTACTGCAATGCCCAATAACTGCATTACGATAGATGCAGAGATATAAGGCATTACCCCTAACGCAAGAATTGAAGCATGCGAAAATGCACCGCCCGCAAACATATTCAATAATCCAACCAGGCCCTCTTTAGCCTTTTGGGTATCCAAAGTATGGGCGTTAACTCCCGGAAGAACCACGAATGTGCCTACACGATATATTAAAAGAAATAAGAGTGTGTTGGTTATACGCACTCTTAAATCCTCAATTTTCCAAATATTGGATAATGTGGTGAAAAATTTCTTCATTGAAATTTATAGCTTAACTATAGTGCCACCGGCTGCTTCAATAGCTTTTTGCGCAGTAGCTGTAAATGCATGTGCTGTAACTTCTAATTTGGCTTTTAGCTCGCCACGGCCCAATATCTTTACCAGGTCGTTTTTTGACACCAAACCATGTTGTTTTAATGTATCAAAATTAATAGTTTCAACTGAATGTTCTTCAGTTAATTTTTGCAATACATCAAGGTTCACACCTACGTACTCTACACGGTTAGGGTTTTTAAAGCCTGTTTTAGGCACACGACGCTGTAACGGCATCTGGCCACCTTCAAAACCAACTTTAGTTGAAGTACCTGAACGTGAACCGGCACCTTTATGACCGCGTGTTGATGTACCACCACGGCCTGAACCTGTACCACGGCCTATTCTCTTTTTATTTTTAGTAGAACCTTTTGCAGGTTTTAAATTACTTAAATTCATGATACTAAATATTTTCTACTGCTACCAGATGATTAACTTTTCTTACCATACCAATGATAGCCGCAGTTGCCTCAACTTCAACGCTGTGGTTGATCTTTTTCAAGCCTAAAGCTTCAATTGTTCTTTTTTGGCGCTCCGTTCTATCGATCACGCTTTTAATCTGAGTTATTTTGATCTTTGCCATGACTGATTATCCGTTAAATACTTTACCTAA
>JAICMD010000322.1 GCA_025929405.1 Mucilaginibacter sp.
GAATTAAGGGCAATAGAAAAAGTTGGCCTATACATCCCTGGTGGCAGCGCAGTGTTGCCAAGCACATTTTTAATGCTGGGCATACCTGCCCGCATTGCAGGCTGCCACGAAGTTGTGGTATGCTCTCCACCGCAAAAAAACGGTAAGGTAAATGCCTTTATAGCTTATGTGGCCCTGGCTTTGGGTATTGATAAAATATACCTTGCGGGCGGTTCGCAGGCGGTGGCTGCTATGGCTTATGGCACCGAAACCATTACTAAGGTTGATAAAATATTTGGCCCCGGCAATCAGTTTGTAACCAAGGCCAAAACCATTATACAGTCAACCACCACTACGGCAATTGATATGCCTGCAGGGCCATCAGAAGTATTGGTAATAGCAGATGAAACCGCTAAAGCTGAATACGTTGCTGCCGATTTGCTTGCACAAGCCGAGCACGGTATTGACAGCCAAAGCATTTTAGTGACCACATCAGCGCAAATGGCTGAAGACGTTTTGCAGGAAGTTGAAAAACAAACCTCCGTATTGCCGCGTGCGGAAATTGTAAGGCAGGCGCTGGATAACTCGTACATTGTAATTACTGATACTTTGGATAAAGCGATGGATTTCAGTAATGTATATGCACCCGAGCACTTGATACTTGCAACTGAAAACTGGCAACAGATAACTGATAAAATAATCAACGCAGGTTCGGTATTCTTAGGAAATTTAACCCCTGAAAGCGCAGGTGATTATGCATCGGGCACTAATCATACGCTGCCAACAAGCTCCTATTCAAGGGCATATTCAGGCGTATCGGTTGACTCTTTTGTGAAAAAAATCACCTTTCAGCATCTATCGCCGGAAGGCGTAAAAAATATTGGCCCGTCAGTTGAGATATTGGCTGATCTGGAAGGCTTACATGCACATAAAAATGCAGTAAGCGTGAGAATGAAAGATTAACTAAGATTTACAAGATTCTTAGGATGATAGGATTAAAATCATGCAATCCTTTAATCCTAAAAATCACAGTTCAGACAACAAAATGTTCAACATAAACAACATACTAAGAGAAAACATCAAAAACCTAACCCCCTATTCATCCGCACGTGATGAGTTTCAGGGTGAGGCCAGTGTGTTTTTAGATGCCAATGAAAATGCGTTTGGCTCGCCTCTTAATCAACAATACAACCGCTACCCCGACCCTATGCAATACAACGTTAAAAAACGTTTGAGCGAAATTAAGGGCGTACCGGTACGCAATATTTTTTTAGGCAATGGCAGCGATGAAGCTATAGACATACTTTTCCGTAGCTTTTGCAACCCCGGCGTTGATAACGTAATACTGGTGCCGCCTACTTATGGGATGTACGAAGTATCGGCAAATATCAATGATGTGGAAACCCGCAAAGTGTCGCTTACAGAGGATTTTCAACTGAATGTTGAAGGAATATCGGAAGCAATAGATAAAAACACCAAATTGATATTTATCTGTTCGCCCAATAATCCTACCGGCAACTCCATTAATCGTGATGATATAGAAACGCTATTAGCCAATTTTAATGGATTGGTGGTAGTTGATGAAGCTTACATTAACTTCAGCAGGCAAAAAACTTTCATACAGGAACTTACCGAGTATGCAAACCTGGTGGTTTTGCAAACCCTGTCGAAAGCGTGGGGCCTTGCGGGTTTACGTGTAGGTATGGCCTTTGCAAGTGAGGAAATTATTGAGGTGATGAATAAAGTTAAGCCGCCTTATAACATCAACGAATCATCGCAGCAGTTAGCGCTTGAAGCCTTGCAAAATGTGGAGCAGGTTAACAACTGGATTAAGGAAACGTTAACCCAGCGTGATAAATTGGTACTTAGCCTTAAAAATTTTGATTTTGTAGTTGATATTTATCCGTCTGACGCTAATTTTATCTTAGTAAAAACAACTAACGCCAAAGGTATCTACAACTTCTTGGTAGAAAAGGGCATTATTGTGCGCGATAGGTCAAAAGTAGAATTATGCCAGGGATGTTTACGTATTACTGTAGGTACCCCTGCCGAAAATGATATATTGATTGAAACTTTAAAATTTTTCAAATGAGCAATCTGCAAAAAATACTCTTTGTTGACCGTGATGGTACCATGATAAAGGAGCCTGTGGATGAGCAGATAGACTCGTTTGAAAAGCTGGAGTTTTACCCGGGCGCCATCCCCTATCTTTCAAAAATTGCTACGGAGCTGGATTATGAGCTGGTAATGGTAACCAATCAGGATGGTTTAGGTTCCGCATCCTATCCGGAAGATACTTTTTGGCCGGTACATAATTTTATCCTGAAAACGTTTGAGAACGAAGGCGTAAAGTTTTCGGCAGTATATATTGATAAAACCTGGCCAAAGGATAACGCGCCTACCCGCAAGCCGGGCACGGCGTTGCTTACTCAGTATTTTGATACCACCAAATACGATCTTAAAAACTCATTTACCATTGGCGACCGCCGTAATGATGTATTGCTTGGCAAAAATCTGGGTGCTAAAGCAATCTGGTTAAATAACCATAGCAACCTGGGCGGTAATGAGGCGATAAACAACGCTGATATACAAGATGTGGTAGCCCTTGAAACTACCGACTGGGAAAAAATATACGAGTTTTTAAAACTTGGCGAGCGTGTTGCGGAACATAAACGAACTACCAAGGAAACAGATATTTATATTAAAATAAACCTGGACGGTAAAGGCGAGTCGAAGATTGAAACCGGGGTGCACTTTTTTGACCACATGCTGGATCAGATTGCGCGCCACGGGAGTATTGATTTGGAAGTTATTGCCAAAGGCGACCTGCATATTGATGAGCATCATACCATTGAGGATACAGGTATTGCCCTGGGCGAAGTGTTTGGTACTGCGTTGGGAAATAAAAAAGGAATTGAACGTTATGGTTTTTGCCTGCCGATGGATGATTGCCTGGCACAGGTAGCTATTGACTTTGGCGGCCGCAACTGGATAGTTTGGGATGCCGAGTTTAAG
This sequence comes from Mucilaginibacter sp., assembly GCA_025929405.1. Lineage (GTDB taxonomy): Bacteria > Bacteroidota > Bacteroidia > Sphingobacteriales > Sphingobacteriaceae > Mucilaginibacter. Next base: position 2,995 of record JAICMD010000322.1, read on the forward strand.
CGCGAAAAAATCGGCGAAATGCCTAC
>JAICMD010000077.1 GCA_025929405.1 Mucilaginibacter sp.
AAAAAGACCAGCCCGCCAATATGCTGACCGGCAATAACACGGCCCACCGAGTCTTCATAAGCTTTACCCATATTGGTATGCGCCCGTACAAAAAACAACTGGGCTACTTTTTGCTTACGGTTTAACTTTTTAAAAACCGAATCGACCCAGTGGTTTTGTTGCGCAAGCATCTTTACATAAGGTTCTTTTTGGGCAGAGGCAGAAAAAGCTGCAGAACCTAATACTATAAAAAGAAGAATTTTAGTGTGTTTTTTAATAATTAACATACATCCAAATGTACTTTAAAATGGCACGTTATGTGCCATATAATGTTGATGAAAAATAAAATTTACCCGATAAATAAACCTTCAGTAAAAAAAATGTTCTAAAACCTTATAAAACATTTAAATGATTGATATATGAAGAAGATTTTTATTTTGGCGATAGCATTGCTGGTGGTCGGTTCAGTGAGCGCGCAAAGACGTTATTACGGCCGTACGCGACGCACGGTAGTTACCCGTGTACAAACCCGCCCCTTCAATAGTTTTTACCAGCCTAAGGTTGGTTTTACAGGTGGTGTAAATTTTGCAAATACAGTAGGTGCATATAACTCAAACTATAGCACCAGCAACTTAACAGGATTTCATGCCGGTATTATTTTTGATTTGCCGATACTGTATCCGTTATCATTTGCGCCCGAGGTTTTATATTCGCAAAAAGGGCATGCTACGTACACAAGTGATGGCAATTTTACGCAACGCACCAATTTTATTGATGTGCCATTGTTGGCAAAGTTTAAAGTGGGACCGATATTTAATATTTATTTAGGCCCGCAATTTTCTTACCTGCTAAATACTACTAATACTTACGATAATGGGTTTGCCATTACCAGTCAGCAGTATTATGAAAATGCACACCCTATTGACCGTGCAGTTTTTGCCGGTGTTGCCGGTGTTGGGTTTGATTTGGGCAGAAACGTTGAGCTAAGAGGTAGGTACACTTATGATTTTAGCAAGACCGATTACGCCGGAAACACCTATGTACCAGCTTTCCGTAACCAGGTTTGGCAAATAGGCTTAGGCTTTAAGTTTTAAAGATCTCCCCCGATTGATTTAAATTATTGAAAGGCTGCCAATAGTGGCGGCCTTTTTTATTGCTTTTTTATTCGTTTACTGATTGAACGCCCCCAGCGATTAAGTGTTTTTTTGATGAAGTTAGGTTTGGGTGTTAAATCAGTTTTTTCTTTTAAGGATGATATATCAGCATGTATCTGCATGATAAGATCTTTTGGATGCGTTATTTCGCCAATATCATTAACCGGAATATTTGCCCAGGTGTTTTGCGGGTTTGTGGTACGTGTAGCATCATGCCCGAAGCCAATATTGCTTATAAGGTTTACATTAGGTATAATGCATAAACCATTGTTAAAAAAGTTGGTAAATATTAACTGGTAATCCCAGGTATCAACCTCATGGGCTTTAACTGCCTTGAAATTGTTTACCCAATCGGTAGTTATTTCTTCATCATTATATAATGCGGTTAAGGTTTTTACTACATCGTTAGCCGTATATTTTGATAACTCTTTATCGTAATCCTTCCATACCCTGCGCCAGCTTGCCCAGCCCCAAATATGGGTAAGGCTTGAAAAATAATAACTGGCATCGCCCCATTTTTTTCCATGCTGAAAATTACCACCCGCAATATGCTTTACCCTTTCATCTTGGCGATAACGGCTTAACAACACATCGCAAAACCTGAAAAAACTATTATCGGGCAGGCAGTCGTCTTCTAAAATTATTCCCTCTTCTTCATTTTCAAAAAACCAGGTTATAGCACCAGCCACCGCATTTTTGCAACCGGCATTGGCATCATTAAATAAGGTTTTTACGTCACAGTCCCAATTAATTTGAGTGGCAATGTGGCGTGCCTGTTTGCAAAGCAGTTCCTCACCGGCCCTGCTCGCCCTGGGGCCGTCGGCGGCAATATAGAGCCGTGGCGGCCGGGCAAGTTTTATCTCCTCAAAAACCCGCGCCGTAGTATCGGGCCGGTTAAAGATGATAAATAATACTGCCGACTGGGTTTGATACATCTCTCGCGGTTCGCTCATAACTCAAAAGTCTTAAAAATTTCGGTAAATCTGTTATCGGCAAAACGCACAGATACATTATCATTATTTTTTATCATTTTTGCGAAGTTATTTAAAGCCGGATATATTTATGGGACTAAATTTCATTAAAAGAATAAGGCAGGTACGCGACCTGCTTAATGTTATTATTAGTGAAAAGAACACCGAAAAAGGCATACAAATTGCACAATTCCTTAACAACAATTTATATAATAACCCCAAATACAGCCAATCAAAACGCCTTAATGCGGCAGAGTATCAGGTATTTTCGCAAAACGGGGAAGACGGCATAATTGCCGAGGTTTTTAACCGTATAGGTACCACCAATAAATATTTTGTGGAGTTTGGTGTAGAGAATGGGCTGGAGTGTAACTCAACCAATTTACTATATAAAAACTGGCAGGGCCTATGGATTGAAGGCAGCAGCAGTTTTTATGCAGATATAAGCAACAGGTTTAAAGATTTAATTGATAACGGCCGTTTAACAGTTAAAAACCAATTTATAAACGCCGAAAATATTGAAGACATATTTAAAAGCGCTGATGTACCCACCGAGCCGGACATGCTTTCGATAGATATTGATTATAACGATTATTATGTGTGGAAAGCGATAACGAATTATAACCCACGCGTTGTAGTTATTGAATATAACGCGTTGTACCGGCCCGATACGCATTTTGTTGTACCTTATAACGCAAGCCGAACCTGGGATGGCTCGAGCTATTTCGGTGCTTCGTTATTGGCCCTGCAACAGTTGGCTGACGAAAAAGGTTATTCTTTGGTGGGCTGTTGTTTTGTGGGAAGCAATGCATTTTTTGTACGTAAGGACCTGGTTGGTGATAATTTTGAAGCAACGTATACAGCAGAGAATCATTACGAACCGATAAGGGATTACCTATATTTTAAAGCCGGACGACCACGGGACCATAGGCCCGGTTAATTTAAAAACATAAGCCATATATAGCATAATATGAAATTGAAAAAGATGTTAGGGATTAAAAAAAAGATACCCGCTTTTAAACAGGTACAGGTTGGAAATTATAGCTTATTAGCTAATGGTATACATCCTGTTGAAGGGAACTTAAATTTCTATAAATACTACTCGCGCAATTTACCGCGTATTGCCAAATATATGGAAGGCAAATACCCAAGCTTTGGCATTATTGATATTGGTGCCAATATTGGGGATACGGTTGCTTTAATACGGTCGCATGAGGTTAACCAAACAATATATTCAGTTGAGGGGGAGCCTACTTATATCGGCATGCTTAAACAAAATTTGGGATTATTTAAGGATGTTACCTTATTTGAAACCTTTTTAGGTGAAACCACTCACCTGGTTGATGGGGGAACAGAGGTAACAGATGGTACGGCCAGGTTAAATAAGAATAATGGGTCGCAAATACAGGTAAAAAAGCTAGACGACCTGGCAAAAGAGAATAACCTGCAAAACATTAAACTTTTAAAGATTGATACCGACGGCTTCGACCTTAAAATTTTACGAGGCGGCTTGGAGTTTATAAAGGAACAAACCCCGGTTATATTTTTTGAATATGATGCGGTTTATTTAGAGGAACAAGGCGAAAACGGCGTAGATATTTTTGCTTCATTACATAACCAGGGCTACCAAACCGCTATATTCTACGACAACTTTGGAAAATTGTTGTTAAGCCTTAATATAGATAATACTACAACTATTAAGCAGTTATACAACTACATGCGTAAAAAGGAAGGTGCTTTTCCTTATTACGATGTATGTGTTTTCCATAAGGATGACGAAAGCCTTGCGCAGGAAATTCTGGAAAAAGAAACAGCGTTTTTTAGTTAAAAGCGCTGTTTAGCTTTCAAAAGTCTGCATCTCAATAAGCCTTTTGTACAGGCCGTTTTGCTGCATTAATTGGGTATGGCTGCCTTGCTGTACAATTTTTCCGGCTTCGAGCACTACTATGATATCTGCATTTTGAATAGTGCTTAAACGGTGCGCTATGATTAGCGATGTACGGTTTTTCATCAAATTGTTCAGCGCATCCTGTACCAGTTTTTCCGATTCCGTATCTAATGCCGATGTCGCCTCATCCAATAACATAATGGGTGGATTATTGAGCACTGCCCGTGCAATACAAATACGCTGACGCTGCCCGCCTGATAATTTGGTGCCACGATCGCCAATATTGGTTTGGTAACCATTCTCGGTTTCCAGTATAAAATTATGGGCGTTGGCAATGCGAGCTGCGGCCTCAACTTCCTGGGGCGAAACATCTTTTTTGCCGAAGGCAATATTATTATAGATGGTATCATTAAACAGGATAGATTCCTGGTTAACTACGCCCATTAATGCCCTTAACGAATGGGCGGTAACCCCGTTAATATTTTTATCATCAATTAATATTTCGCCGCTTTTGGGTTCAATAAAGCGTGGCAACAAATCCATTAAGGTTGATTTGCCCCCGCCTGACGGACCAACCAACGCTACTGTTTTTCCTTTAGGAATAGTTAAATTGATATTTGATAATACCGTTTTATCATCGTAAGCAAATGATAGATTATTCAAATGAACACCCTCGTTAAAAGACGCAATATCAACCGCACCCGGAGCATCTGTTATACCTGGCTTTTCATCAATAAGCGCCAATACGCGTTCGCCCGCAGCAACGCCTGAATGGATATTACTAAATGAATCGGATATGGCTTTTGCCGGCCGCATTATTTGCGAGAATAGTGCAATGTAGGCTATAAAATCAGGCGCATCCAAATGCCCTGATTGGTTATACAAAATTAAATACCCCCCGTACAAAACAATAAAAGCCACCATCATAACACCCATTGACTCAGATACGGGTGAAGCCAATTGCTGGCGCTTAGCCATTGAGCGCGATATGCGCGAATACGTTTGATTTTCCTGGTTAAATCTATCCTTTATAAAATTAGTGGCGTTAAAAGCCTTAATGATCTTTATCCCCGATAAAGCCTCGTCAAGATAGCTTATCATATTGCCATAGGTTTGCTGTGCGGCAATGGCCTGCGATTTTAAACGCTTAACTATGCGAGAAATAACAAATGCAGAAACCGGTATAACTAATAATGAAAAAAGCGTAAGCTTTACGCTAATTAGCAGGAGCATTATCATGTAAGCAACCAACTGTACAGGCTCCTTAAAAACAACCTGCAATGTGCCGGTAACCGAGTATTGTACCACCTGCACATCAGAGGCTACTTTTGAAATGATATCACCCTTACGTTCATTGCTAAAATACCCCATGTGCAGATCCATTACATTATTAAATACCGCTTTGCGTAAATTTAATAGTGTATGTACCCTAAGGTTTTCCATAATACGCTGAGAAAAGTACCTGAAAATATTGCTCAATAATACCGACACTACAATAACACCCACAACAAATTGTAATGCACCCCATTCGGTATACCTATCAACCATAAAATTCACATAGTATTTAAATACGCCCATTATGTCAAACCAAGATTTTGGCTGGGCTGCAACTTCGTGAATATTACCTGCACCTGTTGATGGAAAAAGGGTTTGCAATAATGGCGCTAACAACGCAAGGTTAAGCGTGTTGAATATAATAGATAATAAAGTGGTTATAATATAAGGTATGGCAAATTTTTCAATTGGTTTTGCAAATGAAAGCAGCCTGAAATATGTTTTCATTAAAGAAATTTAAAAAGCAAATCTAACAGTAATTAATCAATAAGCGTTAATTGGACAAGCGAGCGACCCAAAGATTACATAAAAGCTATATAAATTGTTGCACTGACTGCCAAGCCGCATTAACAGTAATATTATTTATGCAAGGGTATGGTTCATTTGGCGCAGTAATAAATTTGCAATTCCAGTTGCAGTAATAGCAATCCATTTTATAATAAACGCAGGTTGGTTTAAATGGTAAATGGTTTGGGTACGGTGCAAAACGCCCGAAGTGCCCCCCGCCTAATATGCAAACCGCATGGGTTTGTGTTGCTGCCGCGATATGGATAGCGCTGGTTTCGTTCGAGACAATAAAACTGGCATTGCCTATCAAATCAACCAATTCCGTTAATGATGTTTTGCTAATCAGGTTTACTATAGTTCCTAATGGTAAATTCTGTTCAAGATAATTCCCAATCAATACCTCTGATGGTCCGCCTGCCAGGTAAATAGTTTGATCAGTTTGGGTGCGTATTAACTTTATCAGTTCTAAAAAATACGCTGCGGGCCAGCTACGCTTAACTACTCCCGCACCCGGAAATATCACAATACCCTTTTTATCATTATCAACATAATTTATTGAGGGGCCTTGCAAAGCAACAGGATGTTTTAAAACACTTTCAAAAAAATACTTTGAGCGGTCAAACTCAAAATAAATCTCCGGTGGCAACAGCAAATATTTTGTATAAAACCTATCTGTTTTTAACTTATATTTTTCGGCAATGCGTTCAGTATCACCATCAAAACAAATGGTTTCTTTAGCGGCCGTAAGTCCCGCCAGCCCATCATTTACTAATGTGCGTGAGTAACTGGGTTGTAAAACAATCTGATAATTATTTTTATAAAGTCGCCATCCTAATTGTAACGTTTTTAAAGGAGCATAATACAAATCATCCGGGCGGGAAAAGAAAAAACTGTTGATAAAAGGGGTATCATAATGCAAGGCAATATCCCGGCATAGTGTGTTGGCTACCAGATCAATTTCATAACCGGTATAAGCCTGCGAGGTTTTAAAAACTTCTATAAAATTTCTGAATAGGATGTAGTCGCCAATGGCATCAGTTTTAATAATCAGGATGCGTTTTTGAGGCTTACGATATTTGGAAAAGAATTTAAAAAGTAAGGGCAGCTTTAATAATATAAAGCGTGTAAGCCTGAATAAATTCCTGTTTTGTGCCATTACCTATTTAAAATAAAACGGATAGCGGTTTTAAACCAGCCAATGGTTCGGTTTAAATACCTATAATAGGATTTACGCGTTAGATAGCGCTTAAATAATTGGTCGCGCTCGCATTCAAAAACTTCGTCCTTTGTTGTGGTCGAAAATCCGCCTTCATTAAAACTTGCCACCAGATGCGAGCGGTGCTCAAATGCAAATTCCGGGTCGTGCCAGCAGCGCAGGTTTAAGTGGTAATCGGCATATACCCGGTATTTGGTATCGTATTGATATTTTTCAAAAACCGCTTTAGGATAAAATATCCCCTGGTGACAAATGTTAAGTTTGGTTAAATAATAATCGTCATATACCTTGCGAAATTCCTTGCCATAAAACAACACATCACCATAGTAAATAGTATGATCATCCTGCAGATAATTTACCATGTCAGAAAACTCCGATGTAATAACATCATCTGCACCTAAAAAAACAATCCAATTTCCCTTAGCGTAGTTTATGGCTTTGTTCATGGCATCATAAATGCCATTATCCGGTTCGCTTAACCAAAAATCAATTATTGCTTCATTGTTTTTGATGATGTTTAAAGTGCCATCAGTGCTGCCACCATCAATTATTACAACTTCGGTATCTGGTGTTTTATTGGCGCTAATGCTTTGTAAAAGCACAGGCAGATTTTCGGCAGCGTTAAAAGTAACGCATACCAAACTTACCTTCGGGTTTTTTGAGGTAGATGATTTTCTGCCGGTTTGCATATCAGTTCTTATCAATTAGCCTTTTAGCCCCAACACCCCAAATTTGTTTATAGATATGATTGAGTTTGCTCAATGTGCTTTTTTTCCGGATATAAAATATGGCATCCCTGTATTTAAACATTAACCGGCTAAGGTTAAATGTTATACCTCTTTTTAATCTTTTGGCTGATGCTTTGTAAAAAGCATTGATAAGTTTGGAGGTCCTGTTTTTGGGGAAGGCAGCACAACCGGCCAGCCAGTTGGTTATCCGCTCCAGTTTATGTATGGATGAAAACTTATAATTATCCGCCTTGCGCTCCAGTCCTAATATATTGGTATCACTTTTTTCATGCTGACGATATTGAACCAGGCATTGCGGTATAAAATCAATTTTACCAATATTGGCAGCCACATAAGCCAGCCACCAATCGTGAAAATGCTCCTTGTTAAGCGGCAATGCATCAGCAAGCAATTCCCTCCTCATCATAATGGAATGGCCCGATACGCAATTAAAAAACAGGAAGGTTAACGGATTATCGCCACGGTAAAAATTTACTACGTCCGACATTTTTTTGTTCATACTGCTGCCATCCTCTTGTATAAATTCCGAATCATGGTAGATCAAAATGCTATCACCAATATTAGCAACCTGCAGGGCGATTTTTTCGGGATGCCATAAATCATCCTGATCGCAAAGGGCAATTAACTCGCCATTGCATAATGTAACTGCGCACTCAAAGTTTTTTACAAACCCCAGGTTTTGCTCGTTTTGATAGATCTTGAATTGCGGATATTTTGCGGCATAGATAGTAAGAATATTGTAAGTATCATCTGCCGATCGGTCATCAACAACAATAATTTCAATATTGGGGTAAGTTTGATTTACCAGAGTATCCAACTGTTGCGTCAGGTATACAGCGCCGTTATAAGTACATAGAGCAATTGAAACTAATGGGGATTGCATTAAATCTTCTTTTAATGTCATTTCGAACGTATGTGAGAAATCTTTAACGATTGACATGCACAGCGTTTAAGATTTCTCCTCGTACCTCGTTCGAAATGACAAATGGTTTATTCTTCTATAGTTTAATCTTTATCAAATTCTTATCCTTAACCGATGCCCTTATCTTATCAACCACATTAAAAATAGTTAAATGGCTGTTATTTTCAGCTAAAAGTGTTTGTAAGCGCCTTCTATATTCTTTTATAAGACCGCTGTTTTTAAACAATTCGATATAGCTTTGCCATATCCAAAACTGCCCTGCCAATAATTTGGGCAATAGATCTATCAGCGTAATCTGTATATACCATCCTAAAAGGGCCGGGCCATCAAGATGCAGCGCGTGCATATAGAAACGGTTGCGGTAATAAATACTTTTTACCCAACGGGCCGTTTTATAGTTTTTTGTACTGGCCGATACCTGGTGCCGGCAAACAGATTGGTGCTCATAATAGCACTTCCACCCCATTTTCCAGGCGCGCAAACTAAGCTCCATATCTTCACAATAAAATGGCGAAAACAGTTCATAAAAGCCACCTATCTGTTTTAATTTGGCTGCATCAATTAAGGCATTGGCCCCTGATAAATAGAAAGTATATAAATGGTCGCCAGGATTTTCGGTGTAATAAAAAAAAGCTGTCTTTAATTTTAGACCGTTAAACTTTGGCAAACGTGCGGCATCTTGTATTCGGTCACCTTCCATATCAATAATACGACCCATCACACCAAATGTATCATCCACCTCAAAATATTTAAACTGTTGTTCAAAATACCCGGAGGTTAATTTTACATCTGAATTTAACAGCAATATCCAATCGTTTTGGGCTACTGCGATACCTTGATTACAGGTGTATGAGAATCCGCTATTTTGCGCATTTTGTAATAATTTTATTTGCGGGTACGATTGTTTTAGATATTCTACCGAAGCATCCGTAGAAGCATCATCTACCACAATGACTTCGTAAGCAACCCCGGCACTTTCAACAGCAGCAAAAGTATAAGGCAGATATTCCTCCAACAGGTTGCGGCCATTATAATTAGGTATAACTATGGAGATGCTTTTTTTAACCGCCACTACTTTACAATTTTATAATTACGGTATTCACTTACGCGCCAGCCTGTCCAGTCCTCAATTTTTTGGAGTATCTTACGACGAAGGGTCATGTGTTTATTCAATTCCTTTAAATCGATATTCAGGCTCCAGTTTATAGAATCTACACGTTTTTGCATAGCCGCAGGATGCGTACCGGTAAAATGTACTAATCTATCAGGGTTTTTATGGCTATAATCAAACTCAAATGTTTCGGGCAGGTTTTGCTGCATCCAGACATCATCATGATAAAACTGGTTAAAGTTGCGCAGTTTGTTAGTTAAGCCCGAGGGTGGTTTTACCCAGCCATAATGATAAATATAAGCATCAATCAGCTTAACATTTATTTTGCGATTGTTCCATCTGAAACCCTGTGCGTCGCGATAGGAATGTATGGCAGGATTGTTTCGTACAATCCTTATTTCTCGGCGGTACCAGCGGCGCGAATGCCCATAAAAATCATAAGAGCCATAAAAATGCAGGTATTTAAACAAAAGTCCTTCAACTCGGCTATCATTTAAATTCGCAGCCATTTCCTTTTTTATTACCGGCAGATATTTTTCATGCACGCACTCATCCCCCTGTATATAAAATGCCCAATCTGCATCGGGCGAGATAGCACGAAACGCTTTGTCTGTTTCCTTAGCAAAAACAGCACCGCCATCGCGGATGCCTTCATCCCAAACGGTATTGAGGATCTTTATTTTGGGCGAATTGATGTCTTTTATCAGTTGTTCGGTTTCATCGTCGGAGTTACCTACGGCTACAACAAATTCATCGCAAATAGGAAGAATAGAGGTAATAGCCTCAACAATGGGGTAATCATTTTTTACTGCGTTTCTGATAAAAGTAAAACCAGCTACCTTCATTTATTATATCGGGCTAAACCGCAAATATAAATTTATCTATCGGTATTAAGATTGATGTGGTTAATAATGATAGCTGTGGCTCCAACATGGTCCTCCACATATTTTTTGATCTGCTTGTGAGCATAGACGTAAAATTGCTCATCGTTTATCAGTGTATCAACTGCGCCTTCCAACTCCTCTTTGTTAGAGATACTAAAGCCCGCTTTGATGGTAATTATATCCCGAGCCTCTTTAAATTTTGAGTAATTAGGGCCAAATATAACCGGCAGCCCAAAAGCTGCAGCCTCAAGTGTGTTGTGTATACCCGCCCCAAAACCGCCGCCAATATATGCGATATGACCGTATTGATATAATGAGGATAGCATACCGATGTTATCAATAATAAGTATTTGAGCGGTGAGTTGTGAGTTGTGAGTTGTGAGTTGTGAGTGTTTCACGGCGTTACCCCAAAGCATCGTCATTAAATTATTAATTTTATCCTCAGTAACTTCATGCGGGGCAAAAATAAACTTCCAATCAGGGTATTTGTTAACTAAATCAGCTATCAACTTTTCATCTTCCGGCCAGGTACTTCCGGCTATAAATACTTTATCGCCGTTAACAAACTGCGCAATTTCTGGCAGACCTTTAGGTTGTTGTGCATTTGCCCAAACACGATCGAAACGGGTATCGCCGCTTACGGTAACATTGGTTATATCAATATTTTGAAGCAGTTGTTTTGATTGCTCATCCTGCACAAAAAAATGAGTTACAAAGCCTAACATTTTGCGGTGCAGACTGCCGTACCATTTAAAAAATACCTGCCCCGGTCTGAAAATGCCGGATATAACGTATAACGGGATATTGCGCCGATGCAACGCCTCAAAATAATAATACCAATACTCATACTTGGTAAATATTGCTATCTCAGGATTTATTGTTTCAATAAACGCTCGGGCGTTTGCCGCACTATCTAACGGCAAATAATATACTGCATCGGCAAGGGGGGTATTCTTCCTGATCACGTAGCCTGAAGGCGAAAAAAATGTAATAATAATTTTTTTGCCTGGATGTTGTTGCCTCATTGCTTCAAGCACTGGCCGGCCTTGTTCAAACTCGCCTAATGAAGCAAAATGGAACCAGATGGTTTTTTCTGTGCTGCTATTTATAGTTTGTTTCCGGCCGTTAACCCATAGCCTAGCCTTGTTATTAAACAGGCTGAAAATATGTATCGAAAGCAGGTAAAGCTTTAGCCCAACATTGTATAGGAACAGCATTTCGGTTATAAATTATTACTATCTTCGTCGGCGTAAAAGTAATAACAATAATATACTATTTGACCCATGAAAATTGCTGTTGTTGGAACCGGGTATGTAGGATTGGTTACAGGCACTTGCCTTGCCGAAACCGGAAACCAGGTAACCTGCGTTGATATTAACGAAAAAAAGGTAAAAATGATGCAGGATGGCCAGTTGCCGATATATGAACCGGGACTTGAGTTGCTGTTTCACCGTAATATAAATCAGGGAAGACTGCATTTTACAAGCAATCTTGCTGATGCAATTTCAGAAGCGAAGATCATATTCCTGGCACTGCCCACCCCTCCCGGCGGTGATGGCGCGGCTGACTTGAGCTATGTATTGGGCGCGGCGAAGGATATAGCTAAAATAATAACTGATTATAAGGTAATAGTAACCAAATCAACTGTGCCGGTTGGTACTGCAGATAAAATTACCGCGGTGCTGAATGAACATACTAATGTGGAATTTGCAGTAGTATCAAACCCCGAGTTTTTACGCGAGGGTGTAGCTGTTGACGATTTTATGAAACCCGACCGTATTGTGGTTGGTACGCTGGATGAAAGGGCACGTAAACTAATGGCCGAGCTTTATGGACCGTACGTGCGCCAGGGTAACCCTATTATTTTTATGGATCAGCGCTCATCTGAATTAACCAAATATGCAGCCAACTCGTTTCTGGCTACCAAAATCTCATTCATGAATGAGATAGCCAACCTTTGCGAGTTAGTTGATGCAGACGTTGATATGGTGCGCCGCGGCATTGGCGCGGATGAACGTATTGGCAGGCGATTCCTGTTTTCGGGCATTGGCTATGGCGGTAGTTGTTTTCCTAAAGATGTGCAGGCGCTGGCTAAATCAGCAAGTGAGCATAATTACGACTTTAAGATTTTAAACGCCGTAATGGATGTAAACTACATCCAGAAAAAGGTATTGGTTGAAAAGGTGAAGAAATATTATAAAAGCGATTTAAAAGGCAAAAAGTTTGCCATTTGGGGCCTGGCCTTTAAACCGGAAACCGATGATATACGCGAAGCCCCGGCTTTATATATTATAGAAGATTTGTTAGCCGCCGGCGCATCAATAACCGCATTTGACCCTGAGGCAATGAATAACG
>JAICMD010000272.1 GCA_025929405.1 Mucilaginibacter sp.
AAGAGGAATATATTTTATTATTTTTATTACTGGTATATTAACTATCATCGGTAGTAAAAACCTGTCATTTTTCTGTATTTGTTATTTTACCGGTAGTAAAAACAGGTTAATTGCGGGTATTATGCGTTTTACCGGTAGTAAAAAGTTGCCTTTTACGGTATTGCTGACTTTGTGTATATTTGCAACTATTTATTTATCAATCTATTACGTTTAGTTCGATAATTTTTAACGTATTTTTTCTCAAAATACGTTTCACTTTTTTTTATGCTGCCGCATGTGCCTGCATCGCACCATATTTTATTACCCCGGCGACTATTGTCAATAAACAAACTTTTACACATCGCGCATTGCTTAATATTATGTACGTCAGTGCTTTGCGCCAACTGCACCCCTGCCGAAATTATCATCCACAATGGCAAATTCATCTCTTCGGTGCTATTACGCCAGTATAGCTGCAAGCCGCGGTCGCCCTGGCCAAAGGTTAATTGTGCGCGCACCTCCTCGGCTATTTCATTAAATAATGCTATTATTCCTGCCTCAATATGCCGGTTATCAAATATGGCATTAAACAGGTGCTCAAAACATCTGCGCGCAGTAATTATTTTACCAAAAATTTCGGCAGCTTCTTTGGTGTAGCAATATTGTTCAACATCCAGTTCCATCCACATTTCATCGTCTATTAATTTGGTATTGCGGCACCAGCTTAAAAACGTGCTGTAGTTGGTTAAAAGGTCAATGTATTGACCCCGGTAATTTTTCCTTTCGGTATTAATAAAGTTTAGGGCCGGGTGGCCGCCATTGGTAAGGCAAACAGAATGGTTTGCACGGGCATGAGTAATAACTCTGTTCATCAGTTTGGGTTTGTAGGTGAATAATAAATTAAATGAATATGCCCGGAAAGTACCGGGACTTTAACCGCGGGTGCGGAAGCCGGTTAAGTAAACGGCTTGATTAGTACAAATATACGTGTTTTTGACTAAAATTTTTAGGATGTTTGGATTATAGGATTGTTTTTCATTCAAGTGTGGACATTTGAATGGCTGGGGCGGCTCTTGCATCCATTTGCTTCTGAGATACGAAGCATCTTATTCCCTTTACTATTAGCCGCGGGCCTATCAATTGAATAAGATTCTTCGCTATCGCTCAGAATGACAGGGTTGATTTTTATTTTTTGTCATGCTGAGGAACGAAGCATCTTATTCCCTTGACTATTAAGTCGGCTACCGCAAGCGTTCGCCTGTCGTTATAACTAATTGCAATAACCATGATAAATTCACTATCACAAGCGGGACTCTTGCGATAGCATTGGCATTGGAACTTCTTATCTTGTTTCTTGACTCTTAACTCTTGCCTCTCTGCAATCAATTCATCTGAAACTTCTCTCTATATTCCGATGGCGTCATCCCAACAGCTTTTCTAAAAACCTTACGGAAGGCTTTAGGATCGTTATAGCCCGAGTTGTAGATGATCTCGGTCATTTGCTGGCCGGTTTGTTCCAGCAGTTTTTTAGCGGCCTCAATACGGGTTTGCTGCAGGTATTCAATGGGCGTTATACCGGTGGCTTGCTTAAATCGGCGCACCATATTGCGCCTGCTGGCAGGTATATCTTTTATAATTTCTTCAATAGTTTCGGCATCGTTATAACGGCTTTCTATTTTTTGCTGTGCCGATGCTACCAACTCATCATTATGGTTTCGTACAGGCTGAAAAGTGCTGAAATACGACTGGTTATCGCGGTTAATATCAATAGCAAATATTTTGGCCGCCCTAACCGCAATATCACGCCCGCAATGGGTTTCAATAATATGCAGCAGTAAATGAAAGGTTGATGTAGCGCCGCCGCTGGTATACAGCCTGCCATCTTCGGTAAGTGTTTTGTCTGATCGTAGTTTCACATCCGGAAAGGCGGCAGCAAAGCCATTACAGGCATCAACATGCGTAGTGGCTGTTTTGCCATTAAGCAGCCCCGTAGCTGCAAGCAGGAAAGCACCGGTACAAAAAGTAGCTATCCCCGCCCCTGCGCAGTATTGTTCTATCAGCCAGGGTATATAAACCTGGTTACCGGCAATGGTGGCTTTCATGTCGTCGGTATTAAATGCCGGCACCAGTATCAGTTGCTGTATGCTGGCTGTTTGTATGTCCTGTGCCGGATAGTTCATTATCATGTCGGTTTGCTCGTACTTGTCGTCCTTATGATGAAGCAGGGTAATATTAAAGGGCGCCGCCTGGTCCGTTTTTGTATAAAACTTATTCACCGTTTCAAAAACATCCAATATGGCGGCTATGCTTAACAGCCTGTACTGGTTGGGTAATAAAAGACCTATCTGTACCATAAAACATTACGAAGTTTGATAAAGTAAACATAATAAAATTTGTCTTAAATGCCCCCTAATAATGACTTTTACACCCATCTTTTAGTAATTTTTCATCCCCTACCTTTAGGTAAAATTATTACGCTATGGAAAAAAATGAGATTATTGCAGACATTGAACAAACTATAAACTGGATAACAAAACTTATTGATCCAACTATTTATAACCAGGTGCCATTTGAGGGCAGTTGGACGGCAGGACAGGTTGTGGAGCATATTTTAATGGTTGGTAATGGCTTTACCCAGCTATTAAACGGCCCTAATGAAGCCACTACACGACCGGTTGATGAGCATGTTAGCCGTATAAAAACCATGTTTTTAGATTTTAACAGTAAAAGTACCGCATCGCCTAATGTAACCCCACAACCGGGCGTGTATGATGTACAGGATCATTTAACCCGGTTAGAAAAATTAAAAACAGGAATTACAGCAGCAATTAATTCGTTAGATTTGAATAGAACCTGTATGGGTTTTGATATACGTACATTTGGCCATTTAACCGGATTGGAAGCAGCCTATTTTTTCCTGTTTCATACCAAAAAGCATGTACATCAGTTACAGAATATAGTTAACCAACTTAATCAGCAACCGCATCTTCAATCTTAAACAAATAT
Source organism: Mucilaginibacter sp. (assembly GCA_025929405.1). Lineage (GTDB taxonomy): Bacteria > Bacteroidota > Bacteroidia > Sphingobacteriales > Sphingobacteriaceae > Mucilaginibacter. The sequence continues at coordinate 2,986 of JAICMD010000272.1, forward strand.
AAAAATGGCAACAATTAATGCTTATTTAAACTTTCCGGGCAATACCGAGGAAGCTTTTAACTTTTACAGATCAGTATTTGGGGGCGAATTTTCAATAGTACAGCGTTTTAAGGATGCGCCTGGCCATGAAAACATGAGCGATGCTGAAAAGGAAAAACTAATGCACATATCATTACCTGTTGGCAACAATGTTATTATGGGTACCGATGCTGTTGGCGTAATGGGGCAAGGCTTTACTATGGGCAATAACTTTTCGCTTTCGGTATCGGTTGATAGCCAGGAAGAAGCCGAAAAGGTATTTAACGGCCTTGCTGCCGGAGGCGAAATCACTCATCCTTTACAGGCAACATTTTGGGCAGCCGCCTTTGGCATGGTAAACGATAAGTTTGGCATACACTGGATGGTAAATTTTGACGGGCCTCAAAATTAAATAGCACTTAAACGTATAACCACAATGCCCCGGTAAATATTGCCGGGGCATTGTGGTTTATTGCTATATTTATCTTTTACGATATAGCCATGCAACACAAAAAAATAAAAGTAATAGTTACCGGCTCAACCGGCATGGTTGGCGAAGGTGTATTGCATGAATGCCTGCTTAGCGATAAGGTTGAGCAGGTACTGGTAATTAACCGCCGCCCGTGCGGGGTTAAGCATCCCAAACTTAAAGAAATTATACATACTGATTTTTTCGACTTATCTCCTGTTGAAGATCAGTTGGGCGGGTATGATGCTTGTTTTTTCTGTCTTGGTGTATCATCGGTTGGGATGAAGAAACCCGAATATTATAAAAAAACCTATGTTTTAACTTTGCATGTTGCTGAAAAACTTACAAAGCATAATACAGACATGACTTTATGTTATGTATCCGGTAAAGGTACTGATAGTACCGAACAAGGCCGCACCATGTGGGCACGCGTAAAAGGTAAAACTGAGAATGATTTGATGAAACTGCCCTTTAAAAAAGTATTTGCCTTCAGGCCCGGTTATATGCATCCCACCAAGGGCTTAAAAAGAATATTGCCGATAGTGAAGTATCTAAGCTGGTTATACCCGGTTTTTAAACTGCTTTTTCCGGATGGTACCAATACCTTAAAAGACGTTGGCCTGGCTATGATAAATGTAGTTAACCATGGCTATTATAAGCATATTATTGACCCAAAAGATATTGCAGAGTTGGCGAGGTTATAAAATAATATACAATTATTAAATTATTATTGCGATCCGCCTTTATTTGGAGTGGCAATATCTGCACATGTTAATCACAATATTATGTAGAAACCAATAACATCGTCCGCTCAAACGCCGCGGAGGCTGTTAATTTACCTTAGATTCAAAGTAAACAAACATCAACACTGACAAATA
>JAICMD010000254.1 GCA_025929405.1 Mucilaginibacter sp.
AAATAAAGTAATACTTACCTTTACTGATACCGGCAGTGGTTTGATAGCTAAAAACAGTAATAAGCTGCAGCATTTTGCCATAGCCGGGGCCGATAAACATTTTGTTTGGGCAACAGCGCAAATAAGCGGTAATCAGGTAATAGTAACCAGTGAGGAAGTGCCAAATCCTGTTTATGTACGGTATGCCTGGGCAAATAACCCCGACAGGGCAAACCTATATAATAAAGAAGGGTTACCGGCCTCCCCGTTTGAAGCCGAAGTAAAATAATATACCTAAGTATAACCTTATGAGAGTTTTTATAAAAATAATCTGGAGTATTGCAGTATCAGTGTTAATACCGTTTGCAGGCATTTGCCAATCGGGCATTGTACCCGAAACTAATATGCGTTCGGCAAAATACCCGCAGATATTGCCCAATCATCACGTAGTTTTCCGCATAAAAGCACCCGATGCTAAAAAGGTACAGATAGATCTGGGTAAAAAATATGATTTGGTTAAGGAAGCTGATGGTACCTGGGCCACCACAACTGATTCGATAAGCGAAGGCTTTCATTACTACTCATTAATAGTGGATGGTGTTACCGTTGCCGACCCCGCCAGCGAAAGCTTTTATGGTATGAGCCGTATGGCCAGCGGTATTGAAATACCATTTGCCGGCGGCGATTACTACGCGCAAAAAAATGTGCCGCATGGCGATATCCGGATCAAAAACTACTACTCCACCATAACCAAATCTTGGCGCAAGATTTATATTTATACGCCACCCGGTTATGATAACAATCCCACAAAAAAATATCCCGTGCTTTATATTTTACATGGTGGCGGCGAGGACGAACGCGGCTGGGCACAGCAGGGCAAAACTGATTTAATATTGGATAACCTTATAGCTCAACAAAAAGCTAAACCCATGCTGGTGGTAATGCCCGACTTTAATATGGGTGGCGGCGGTTTTGGCGAAGAAGGCTTAAAAGCCTTTGCCAACGAAATGAAGCAAAACATTATTCCTTTCATTCAAAAAAATTATCGTACATTAAATAACGCCGGTAATCGTGCGCTTGCAGGGTTATCAATGGGCGGCATAAACACGCTATATACAGGCGTTTACAATACCGATCTGTTTTCGTACCTGGGTGTGTTTAGTTCCGGCTGGATAACCGGTTCGCAAAAAGATCTGGCTGATGCGCAATATAATTACCTGCAAAAAAACAGAGCCAAGGTTGAAAAAAATCTCAAGCTATTTTGGATATCAACCGGTATGAAAGATGATATTGCGTATAACAACTGCAAAGTAATGCTTGCCAAATTGGATGAGCTTAAAATAAAATATACCTATGATGAGTATCCCGGCGGACACACCTGGCCGGTATGGCGAAATAACCTATATAAATTTGCACCTTTGCTTTTCAAATAAATCTTAAACAATAACCAATTATGACCCGCTTTTCAAACTTGTTTAAAGTAATAACTGTCAGCATAACATTTTCTATGCTGGCCGTACCACTTACATCAGACGCCCAGGGATATCAAAAAACCGCTACCGGAGCCAAAGCCACTATAAACGGCACTACAACAGAAATTCAGTTTTTCGGCCCGGAAATAGTTCGGATTGTAAAAGTTCCTGACGGAAAATCGTTTAATAAGGAAAGCCTATCGGTAATAAAAAAGCCTGAGAACATATCAGTTACTTTAAAACAAAAAGGTGACGAATTAAACCTGAGTAGTGGCAAGTTGATTGTAATGCTTAACCTTAAAAGCGGCGAAGTTGACTTTGCAGGTAATAAAGGAAATGCATTACTAAAAGAAAAGCAAAACAGCGGTACGTTTACACCTTTTAATGATGCAGGAAGCAGTACATATACAGTTTCGCAAGCATTTGTGCTGGATGCTGACGAACCTATATACGGTCTTGGTCAGCATCAACGTGGTAATCTGAACCAGCGTAACCAAACCTATAGAAATATGATTCAGGGAAATACGGAAGACGTTGTTCCCTTTTTTCAATCAGTTAAGGGATATGGCGTTTTCTGGGATAACTACTCGCCCACCACTTTTGCCGATGGGCAGGACGGCACCAGCTTTAAATCGGACGTTGGCGACGGTATAGATTATTACTTTATGTATGGTGGAAATTCGGATGGGGTTATAGCCCGCATGCGCGATCTTACCGGGCAGGTGCCAATGTTCCCGTTATGGACCTACGGTTACTGGCAAAGCAAACAGCGTTACAAAAGTCAGGATGAACTGGTAGGCGTAGTGCAAAAATACCGCGATTTAAAAGTGCCCCTGGATGGTATTATTCAGGATTGGCAATACTGGGGCAACAACTATTTATGGAACGCTATGGATTTCCTGAATTCAGAGTACCCTAATCCTAAAAAAATGGTAAATGATGTACATGGCCTTAATGCGCACATGATCATTTCTATCTGGGCTTCATTTGGGCCTCAAACATTGCAATACAGAGAAATGCGCCCAAAAAATATGCTGCTTGATTTTAAAACCTGGCCCGAATCAGGTTCGGACAAATGGCCGCCATTGCAGGATTATCCATCGGGTGTTGTGCCTTATGATGTTTATAATCCCGGCGCGCGTGATATTTTTTGGAAATATGCCAACAAGGGGCTGTTTTCAGTTGGGATAGATGGCTGGTGGATGGATTCAACCGAACCGGACCATGCGCAGTTCAAACCTTCTGATCTGGATATTAAAACTTACCTGGGCTCGTTCCGCAAAGTACGTAATGCCTTCCCGTTAATGACCGTAGGCGGAGTATATGACCATCAGCGCGCCACCACTTCAGATAAGCGCGTATTTATACTTACCCGCTCGGCATTTGCAGGGCAGCAACGTTATGGGGCCAATACATGGTCGGGCGATTTGACCTCATCATGGCAGGTGCTGAAAAATCAGATTCCTACCGGGCTTAACTTTTCATTAAGCGCCATTCCGTATTGGAATAGTGATATAGGAGGTTTCTTCTTATCTAAATTCAGAAGGAAATTGGCCGATCCTGACTATCGCGAGTTGTACACCAGGTGGCTTGAGTTTGGAACATTTTGCCCGATGATGCGTTCGCACGGTGACGATGCCCCACGCGAGATATACCAGTTTGGTAAAAAAGGCGATAAGGTTTATGACGCGATTGAAAAATTCATCAACCTGCGCTATAGTCTGCTACCTTATATTTATTCAACCTCATGGGATGTTACCGCCCATCAATCAAGCATGATGCGTGCCCTGTTTATGGATTTTGCTAATGATAAAGATACCTGGAACATAAATACCGAGTTTATGTTTGGCAAATCAATGCTGGTACACCCGGTTACTGAGCCTATGTATACCAAGCCCGGCCAGGTAATGGGCAGAGATACTATTAAATTAGAGGACTTTAGCACTATAAAAACTAAACAAACCTATCTACCTAAAGGTACCAACTGGTATGATTTCTGGACAGGTGAAAAAATTATCGGCGGCCAAAAAATGAATAAACAAACCCCGATTGATATTATACCGATCTATATTAAAGCAGGTTCAGTTATTCCATTTGGCCCACAGGTTCAGTATGCTGCCGAAAAGAAATGGGACAATTTAAAAATAAGTGTTTACCCGGGTGCAGATGGCGATTTTACCCTATACGAGGATGAGAACGACAATTATAATTATGAGAAGGGAAAATACAGCGAGATCAGGTTCCATTGGGATGATAAAACCCGTACCTTAAAAATAGCCGATCGTACCGGTTCATTTAACGGAATGATAAACGATCGCAAATTTGATATTATTTTAACACCTGCAGGAAGCAATCTTGAAGGAGCAAGAGTTGTAAAATCTGTTGCTTATAATGGTAAAAGCGTAAGTGTAAAATTGTAATTAAGTAATTTTCATGATGATCACGCCTGTGATCATAAATACAAAAGGGCATTTCCTATGCCCTTTTGTATTTATTCATATCTCAACGCCTCAACAGGATCGAGCTTAGATGCTTTTTTAGCAGGGTAAAACCCTGACGAGAGGCCAATAAAAGTACATAATACAATAGCGCAAAATAGCCAAAGCCATGGTATTATAAATGTGCCGCTTATTTGCACCGCTATAAGGTTGCCTATGGCCATACCTAAAATTATGCCGCTTATGCCGCCTATCAGGCAAATTACAATGGCCTCAATTAAAAATTGACGACGAATTACGGTTGGCGTAGCGCCAATGGCTTTGCGTATGCCTATCTCGCGCGTACGCTCGGTTACCGATACCAGCATAATATTCATTAAGCCGATAGCTGCACCAATTAAAGTTATAGCTCCTATGGCAAAACCGGCAATAGTAATACCTGTTAACTGCCCGGCTAACTGCTGTTGTACCGAGTCGCTGCGGGTTATTTCAAAATTATCGTCGCTTGTTATGCTTAATCCGCGTACATTACGCATCAGAGCCGTAGCTTCACCAACAGTAGCATCAAGATTGCCTGAATTGGTAGCCATAACGTTTACCGCAAATGATGGGTTTGATGTCGGCGCCAACTGCTTGGCCCTTAATATAGGTATTACGCATAACCTATCGCCCGAACCGGCGCTTGACCCTTTGGAAGCAAACACGCCTATTACATAAAACTTATTGCTGCCTATAAAAATGGTTTTGTTAACAGGGTTTTGGTTCTTAAAGAGCTGCCTTTTAACCTCATCGCCAATAATAGTAACGCTGGCGCCATGTTCCAACTCTGAGTCGGAGAAATTACGGCCAAATGCTATTTTGTACCCATTGGTCAGCGGAAAATTTTCATTACTGCCTGTTACTGTAATATTGGGGTTAGTTTTTTC
>JAICMD010000011.1 GCA_025929405.1 Mucilaginibacter sp.
CCCTTACTAAACCCCGCCAGTTTCTGCGACAAAAGCATAACCTGTTCCTGGTATACGGTAATACCGTAGGTTTCACCCAGGTATTCCTCCATATCATCCAAATCGAAGGTGATCGGCTCGCGGCCATGCTTACGGTTAATAAAGTTGGGTATATACTCAATCGGCCCTGGTCGATACAGCGCGTTCATGGCTATCAGGTCCTCAAACTTATCGGGCTTCAGTTCACGCAGGTACATTTGCATACCATCACTTTCAAACTGGAAAGTACCGTTGGTATCGCCGCGCTGGTAAAGCTCAAAAGTTTCAGCGTCATCAAGCGGGATATAGTCTATATCAATATCCACATCGTGATTCTGCTTGATCAGCCTTAGCGCATCCTTTAATATAGTGAGGGTTTTTAGGCCCAAAAAGTCCATTTTAATTACACCTGCGTCCTCAATTACCCGGCCATCATACTGGGTAACCAGCAGGTCCGAATCTTTAGCGGTAGCAACAGGAACAATCTCAGTAAGATCATAAGGCGCAATAATAATACCTGCGGCATGTACACCTGTGTTACGCACCGAGCCTTCCAGCTTTTCTGCTTCGCGCAGTACAACACCTTTCAAATCATTTGATTTGTAAATGGTGTCCAGCTCCGGCACCTGCTCAATAGCCTGTTTCAGGTTGATGCCTAAAGTTTCGGGCACCAGCTTTTTAAGCGCGGCTACATCTGATAGCGGCATATCCAATACGCGACCCACATCCTGTATACTGGTACGGGCAGCCATTGAACCATAGGTAATGATCTGCGCTACCTGGTTCTTGCCGTATTTTTCAACTACATAATCAATAACCCGCTGGCGACCGGCATCATCAAAGTCGGTATCAATATCGGGCATTGACTTACGGTCTGGATTCAGGAACCTCTCGAACAGCAGGTTATATTTTAACGGATCAATATTGGTAATACCGGTACAATAAGCCACCACCGAACCCGCCGCCGAGCCACGCCCCGGACCAATAAACACACCAATATCACGGCCATGTTTAATAAAATCAGCCACAATTAAAAAGTAACCCGCAAAGCCCATGGTGCGGATGGTAAACAACTCAAAGTTTATACGCTCCTCAACCTCGGGGGTAATATCAACATAACGCTCTTTAGCACCGGTAAAGGTAAGGTGCTTTAGGTACTCCCATTGGTTAAGGGTATCCGCATCCGGCGTGTTGTGTATTTTAAACTCTTCGGGGATAACAAAGTTGGGCAGTAAGATGTCCCGCTTTAATTTAAGCACCTCTACCTTGTCAACAATCTCGTTGGTATTATCTAATGATTCGGGCAAGTCCTCAAACAGTTTTCCCATTTCGGCCTGTGTTTTAAAATAAAACTGGTCGTTAGGGAAACCAAACCTATACCCTTTACCGCCTTCTTCATCAGTAGCTATTGGCGTGCTTTGCATATCGCCGGTGTTTACGCAAAGCAGGATATCATGGGCGTTTGCATCCTGCTGATCCACATAGTGCGAATCGTTAGAGCAGATTACCTTTACATTATATTTTTTGGCATATTGCAGCAATACGGCGTTTACGGTATTCTGCTCGGGGATATCATGGCGCTGTAGCTCAATGTAATAATCCTCGCCAAACAGGTCCAGCCACCATTTAAATTCTTCTTCGGCCTCGGCAGGAGTTTTTTTAAGTATAGCCTGCGGAACAGACGCGCCAATGCAGCAGGTAGTAGCAATTAACCCTTTATGATATTTTAAAACAAGCTCTTTATCAATACGCGGCCATTTGCTATACAGCCCTTCCATGTAACCCAGCGAGCAAAGCTTAACCAGGTTTTTATAACCTTCGGGATTTTTTGCTAACAATAGCTGGTGGCAGCGTACGTCTTTTTTCTCTTTTGTAAATTGTTTTTTATGCCTGTCCTCAACCACATAAAACTCGCAGCCCACAATGGGTTTTACATTATGCTTACCGGCTTCGGCTACAAATTTAAATACGCCGAACATATTACCATGATCGGTAATAGCCAAAGCCTTCATGCCATCGGCGGCAGCTTTTTTATATAATTTGGATATATCAGCCGCACCATCAAGCAACGAAAACTGTGTATGAACGTGTAAGTGCGAAAAATCAGGCATTTTTACTAAAATAATTGAAGAAATACAAATCTACCAAAAAACAACAATGGCTTAACGGTTGTTGAAAAATAGAAAAGCGATTGCAGAGTCAGGAAACAAGAATCAGGAAACAAGATAAATATTCAAATCTTAGCTGATAATTCTTGCATCTTGGTTCTTGCATCCGACTCTTAAAAACATATATAAAAATTGGGAAAATTTGGACGTATAGCTTTAAAAACCATTTTGTGGATAGTTGCAAGCGTTATCTTTTTAATATTGCTTGTGGTTGTGCTTATACAGGTGCCCGCTGTGCAAAACTATGCCAAGGATAAAGCGGTTACTTTTTTACAAAATAAAATTCATACTAAGGTCGAGATAGGCCATATCAGTTTAGGCCTTCCCAAGCTGTTGGTTTTAGAAAATGTTTTTTTTGAGGATCAGAAAAAAGACACACTGCTTGCAGGCGAAAAGCTAAAGGTTGACATCAGCATGCTGAAGCTGCTGCACAACCAGATTGAGATCAATGAAATAAACCTGCAAGGCATCACCACCCATATTTACCGCAACCGCGATAGCGTTTTTAATTTCGATTACATCATCAAAGCCTTCGCAGGCGAACAAAAAAAACAGCCCAAGCCCGAGGACACCACCTCGACGATGAAGTTCTCGCTGAATAAGATCAACCTGGATAGGATAAACGTTGTTTATAAGGACCAGACCAATGGCAATGATATGAAATTTGCATTGGGGCATTTTGATACGCGCATCAAAGATTTTGATATGGATAAAATGAAATTTACCATACCAAAAATAACCCTGGCAGGCTTTAATGCGCGCATTATACAAACCCCTTCCGGGTCAACCATTAATAAGGTGGCTACGGTTGATACTGCGGTAAAACCTATTAATATGCAGCTTGATTTGGGCACTATTGATCTATCCAAAATCAACGTCGACTACCGCAGCAATGAAATGACCGCCAAAGTTGATATGAACAAGTTTTTGGTGGAGATGGATAAGATAGACCTGCACAACCAAAAAGTAGGCATTAAAACTGTTGAACTGAATGACACCAAAGCAGCCCTTACTTTTGCTAAACCTAAAACCATTGCCAAAGCCGTTAAAAAAGGCGTTAAAAAACTGGATACCCTGGTATCGGCACAAAACACCCGGCCGTGGACAGCTACCATTAGTTCGGTAAAATTTGCCAATGATGATATTAAATACGATGACTTTGCCACTAACCCGGTACCAAGAGGAATAGACTTTGGGCACATGCACGTGCGCGACCTGAATGTGGATGCCGAAGATATTGTGTTCAGCGCGGACACTATGTCGGGTAAAATTAACGACTTTACCTTTAATGAAAAGAGCGGGTTGGTAGTTAAAAACTTCCATACCAATTTTTTTTACGGGCCTAAAAACGCTTATCTGAATGACCTATTGGTTGAGACCCCACAAACCGTTTTACAAAAAGAAGTGCAGGTAAGTTACCCATCAATAGCGGTTATCACCAAAAACATGGGCTTGTTAAAAGTAAATGCAAACCTTAACGGCAGCAAGCTGGCTTTAAAAGATGTGCTTTTGTTAATGCCAACCATGCGCAGCATGGAGCCTTTTAAAAGTTCGCCTAACGCAGTATTCCGTATCAACGGTAAGGTGGCAGGGCAGGTAAACAACTTGCGGGTTGATAATTTTGAGGTAGCGGGTTTAAGCAATACCCATATCAAAGCATCCGCAGTAATAAAAGGTTTACCTGATATTAAAAGGGTATATGCTGATGTTAACCTGAATGATTTTAATACCAGTCAAGGAGATTTAACAAGATTGCTTCCAAAAGGCACCATACCTGCATCAGTAAATATACCGCCCAGCATGAACCTTAAAGGCACCTTTAAGGGCGGCATGAACAATTTTACCACCCGTTTAAACCTGCGTTCGGCTTATGGCGTGGTTGATTTGAATGCTACTATGAAAAATGGCGCCAACAAACGTGCCGCATCATATACAGCCAATATAAAAGCTAATGATTTAAATGTAGGCGTGCTTACCAAACAACCGCAGATGGTGGGCAAAGTTACCCTGGCTGCCAATATTAAAGGCATTGGGTTAGACCCAAAAACCGCCAGCCTGCAATTTAGCGGCGACGTGGCACAGGCTTATGTAAAAGGTTATCTGTATAAAAATTTGACAGTTAAAGGCACGGCCCGCAATGGCAGCTATGTAGCCAATGCCCGCATGAAGGACCCGAACATCAATTTCAGCCTGGATGCAAAGGCTAACATGAATAAAAAATATCCGTCAATAAATGCTGTTTTAAATGTAGATAGCATTAACCTGAAAAACCTGAAGTTAACGGCAGACGATATGCGTTTTCATGGCAAAATTGTGGCTGACGTTCCTACTGCCGATCCTGATTATTTGAATGCCAATATACAGGCTACTGATTTATTGGTGGTTGATAAAGGCCAGCGCATACGTATTGACTCGGTTAGCCTGGTGTCAACTGCCAATGCCGATAGCAGCACCCTGCGTTTAAAAACACCATTTATGACGGCGCGCATGGGCGGCAAATATAAGCTAACCCAGGTTGGCCCGGCCATGCAGGATTTGATAAACAAATATTTTAACATGGATATGGCTGCTGCCAAGCCAAAAACCAAACCGGCCTACTCGCCGCAGCAGTTTACGTTTAGCGTCCGCATTAATAAAACTCCGCTGGTTACCCAATTTGCTCCCAATCTGAAGCAGATGCAGCCCATTGCGCTTGACGGCCGTTTTAATAGTGCGACCGGCGAACTGGTTGTAAACGGCGGCCTGCCGCGGGTAGTATACGGTACCAATACCATCAATAATTTAAAGCTGAACATCAATACCGCTAACAACGCATTAAATTATAGTATAACTGCCGATGAGTTAAAGGCAGGTTCATCGTTGGATCTGTTGAACACCAGTGTTACCGGCAATGCACAAAACAATAAACTTAATATCAGCTTGCAGGTGCGCGATCTTGCTAAAAAAGAGCGTTACCGTATAGCCGGTGTATTCACTGCTTTACCAAATGAATACCAATTTAGTTTTGTGCAAAATGGATTACTGTTAAATTATATCCCGTGGACAGTTAATGCAGACAATGCCCTGCAATTTGGCAGTCGGGGTATTTTGGCCCGCAACTTTACCATGACCAACGCCAACCAGGTGCTGAGCGTTAACAGCTCCTCAAACGAAATGAATTCGCCAATTAAGGTGCAGTTTCAAAACTTCCAGATAGAAACCCTTACCCGTATGGCGCAGCAGGATTCGTTGCAGATAGGCGGCACTGTAAATGGCGATGTAAACCTAAGCAATCTGCAAAAGGCTATGCAGTTTACCGCGGCTTTAAATATTAATAATTTCAGCTTTAAGGGTGATACTGTGGGCAACGTAGCCTTAAAAGTTAATAACCAAACAGCCAATGCCTATACGGCTAATATGACCATTACCGGTTATGATAACCAGGTTGACTTGTCAGGCATATACTATACCTCGCCCGAGAGCAAGTTCGATCTAAATTTAAACATCGTGCGGTTAAACATGAAGAGCATACAAGGCTTCAGCTTTGGCGCCATCCGTAACTCAACAGGTACTATAACCGGGCAGTTAAAAATTACAGGCACCACGTCGGCACCATCCATACGGGGCGATGTTAATTTTAATAAGGTGGGCTTTAATGTAAGTATGCTTAACTCGTACTTTACTATGCCTCAGGAGAGCATCACCTTTAATAACGAAGGCATCCGCATGAATGATTTTACACTGGTTGATTCAACCGGTAATAAAGCCGTTGTAACCGGAACGGTTTATACCACTACCTATAATGACTTTAAATTTGGCATTGATATTAATGCCAATAATTTCCGGGTAATAAACTCAACCGAGGCCGATAACAAGCTGTTTTATGGCAAGTTGTATGTAAATACCAATATTAAAGTACGTGGCGATATGAACAAGCCCGTGGTTGATGCCACCCTGACGGTAAACGATAAAACCGACATGACCATTGTACTGCCCGGCACCGATCCCGGTGTTGAAGATAGAAAAGGTGTTGTAGAGGTTATTGACCAGAAAGCGCCCAAGCTTGATTCGATATTACTGGCAAAACAGCTTGATTCGCTCAAGCAAACCGAAATGAAGGGGCTTGACATTAATGCCACTATCAACGTAAATAAGAACGCCAATTTTAATGTAGTAGTTGATCCACGTAACGGCGATGTGGTGCATATAAAAGGCGAGGCACATTTGAACGGCGGTATTGACCCAAGCGGAAAAACAAGTTTAACGGGAACTTATGTTGTTGAAGAAGGGTCATACAACCTATCCTATGCTACCGTTAACCGCAAATTCAACTTCCAAAAGGGCAGCACCATCACCTGGACAGGCGACCCAACCACCGCCAATATTGATCTTACAGCTACCTATATAGCCAACGTGCCTCCTATTGATTTGGTAAGCGACCAATTAGGCGATGATGTACGCACCACTACCATGTACAAACAAAAGCTGCCTTTCCACGTGGACCTTCGTTTAAGAAATGAACTTTTAAAACCTGATATAGGCTTTGATATTGTTTTGCCTGACAGTACGTACACCGTTTCGCCCGATGTAATTTCGACAGTTGATGCACGCTTATCGCAAATAAGGCAGGTGCCTAATGAAATGAATAAGCAGGTACTGGGTGTTTTGGTATTAGGGCACTTTATTGGCGATAACCCATTGCAAAGCCTGGGTGGCAGCACCGGAGTAAATGGATTGGTACGTAACAGTGTAAGCAGTTTGCTATCCGACCAATTGAACAAACTGGCCGGGGATGCCATTGCCGGGGTGCAGCTAAGCTTCGATCTTACCTCAGGGGCCGATTATTCTACGGGTGTACAACAGAACCGAACAGATTTAAATGTTGGCCTATCCAAACAATTTTTAAACGACAGGCTGACGGTTACAGTGGGTAATAACTTTAACCTGGAGGGACAAAACCAGCCGGGGCAAAAAGCATCAGACATTGCGGGTAATCTTTCCGTTAATTATAAACTTACTCAGGATGGCCGCTACATGTTACGCGCCTACAGGCGCGATCAATATATTGTAGTGCAGGGACAAGTTGTTGAGACCGGACTGGCTTTTTCCTTAACCTACGAGTATAACCGCTTTTTAGAACTGTTTAAAAGAAGACCTGCAGCGGATAGAGCCAAACAGAAAGAATACCGGAAAGAACAGCGGGAAAAAAGGAAAGAGAAAAGAGAGGCCGAAAAACAGCATGATGCTAATGTAGCTGCTGTACAACCGGCCGATCAGCCTAAAGAACAAAAACAAATAGCTAACTGATATTGATGAATAAATTTACCTGTACATATCTTTTAATAGCCGTTTTACTAAGCGCCTGCAGCACTACCAAGTTTTTGCCGCCCGGGCAAAAACTGTACACAGGCGCCAATATAAATATTACGGATAAGTTTACTAAAAAAAGCGAAGCCAAAGCGCTAACCACTGAGTTAGATGCCTTGCTGCGGCCCAAACCAAACGGCAAAATATTAGGGCTAAGGGTAAAATTATATATTTACGAAAAAACAAAAACCAACAAGCTGCGCGGGCTTAAACACTGGCTTAACACCAAATTTGGTGAGCCGCCTGTATTGGTAAGCTCAGTTGATTTGGATAAGAATAGTAATATTTTACAAAACCGCCTGCAAAACAAGGGCTACTTTATAGCCCAGGTTGGCGGCGACACCATTGGCAAAAAAAGAACTGCCAAAGCGGTTTATACCGTACAAACCGGTCCGGCTTATCATTACCGTAAAGTAATATTCCCAACTGAAACTGACGACCTTGATACCGCCATTGCAGGTACCGCTAAGGAAAGTATATTAAAGGTTGGCGATCAATATGATTTGGATAAAATAAAAGACGAGCGTGTGCGTATTGATGCGCGGTTAAAAGAAAAAGGTTTCTATTATTTCTCGCCTGATAATATTATTATGCGGTACGATAGTACCATAACCAACCACCAGGTTGACCTTTTTGTAAAGGTAAAGAACGAAACGCCTGACCGTGCCCGCTGGATATATTCTATCCGTAATATATACGTATATCCTAAATATTCATTGCGGGATACGGCTTTAAAATTAGATTCGGCAGAGAAATACCGTTGGTATAATGTAATAGACCCGCAGCATACCGTGCGCCCGTTCCTATTTAAAAATACGGTATTGCTGCATCCTAATGATGTTTACAACCGTACGGAACATACCAAATCATTAAACAGGTTTATTGAGCTGGGGCCATTCAGGTATGTAAAAAACAGGTTTGAGGATGTTACCCCCGATTCGCCCAAGCTGGATATTTATTACTTTTTAACCCCATACAAGCGTAAGGCATTACAGTTTGAAATTTTGGGGCGGCAAACATCAGCCAATTTTAACGGTACGCAGGTTAATCTTAATTTTAAAAACAGGAATGCCTTTAAAGGCGGAGAATTGTTTGCTGTAACTTTATTTGGCAGCAGCGATATTCAGTTTGGCAGCCGTAATAATGGCTATAATGTTTACCAAACAGGTATTAAACCATCGCTGTCGTGGCCGAGGTTTATTAGCCCGATTGATTTTACCAACAACACGGCGTTTATACCGCGCACTATATTGAATACGGGGTATACCCTGGTTAACCGTACCAAGTTGTACACTTTAAATTCATTCAACGCCTCATTTGGCTATCAATGGAAACAGGACCTGCACCGGCAGCATGATCTGAATATATTTGAATTTAATTATGTAAATGCGGCTAATATTACACAGATATATCGCGATAGTATTAATAAAACCCGAAACCCGGCGCTAAAACACGTAATTGATAACCAGCTTACCTTTGGCCCAAGTTACCAGTATACCTATACCAATACAACCGAGGAGTATCGCAAAAATACCTTCTATTTTATGGGTAAGGTGAGTTTATCAGGCAATATATATGGGCTGATAACCGGTGCCGATACTTTGGCAGGTAAGGTGAGGAGGATATTTGGCCAGCCCTTTAACCAGTATGTAAAACTGGAAAGCGAGTTGCGTTTCTATCATAAACTAACGCCAAACAGTAAAATAGCTGCCCGTTTAATGGCCGGGGCAGGCTTTACTTATGGCAACTCAACGGTTATGCCCTATAGCCAGCAATTTTTTATAGGCGGTGCAAACAGTTTGCGCGGTTTCCCGGCACGCTCGTTGGGGCCGGGGGCATATAACCCGCCAACCAATTTAACACAGGGCACTAACTTTTTGCCTGATGAATCGGGCGACATTAAGCTGGAGGGAAATATTGAGTTCCGTCCTAAACTGTTCAGTATTGTTGAGGGTGCTTTGTTTGCCGATGCCGGTAATATATGGCTGCTGCGTAGCAACCGCGATATGCCCGGCGCTGCTTTTGGCAAGGACTTTATTAAACAAATTGCTGCCGACGTCGGTGTGGGCTTACGCTTTAACTTAACCGTGTTGATTTTACGTACTGATTTGGCCTTCCCTATAATAAAACCAAATCTACCTGAAGGACAACGTGTGGTTATCAATCAGATAGACTTTAGGGATGCCCACTGGCGCGGCCAAAACCTGGTATTTAATTTGGCAATAGGATATCCGTTTTAATTTTGAATTAGTGATTTAGTGAATTAGTGATTGACCGACATAAATTCCACTAATAAACTACAAAAGCATTCACTAAATCACTAATTCAATTATTACATAAGTCCCAGTATTTTTAAATAATAATCTACATTTATACCTTGCGCGCGGTAAGCCGCCATACCTTTTTTAATGATTGATATCAGTCCCTGGGTATCAGTAGGCTTACCTTTTTGCGGCGGGGTTAAGGGTTTGGCCGGGGCGCCTTCAGTTATTTTGGTGGCTGTCCATGATACATTTTCGTGCGGGATGTTAAGCTGTAATATCATCCCCGGTAAACCCGAAAACAGTTCAGGCCCGCCGCTAACGCGTATCTTATCGGTATAAAATGCAACTACATAAATAGAATCATTTACCAGGCCATTGGCACGGCGGCAGGCATAGCCCAGTATATCGCGGGTTTCGTCAGTTATTCTCCATTTTATGGGGCGTGTTTTATCCTTAACCAAAAACTGTTCGCCCATAGCATCTTTCTGCATCACAATGGTACCCGCAGTTAAATCGGTATAGATAGTATTTGACTCTGCAGTAATGGGGTTTAATTGAAAACTTTGATATGGTGTTGCAGGCTTAATAGGTATAAGCAGCATCTTATTATTGTTAAAGCTTAAACTACTGTTAAAAGTAGCAAACTGGGGTAATGATCTTTTATAATAATCCAATTGCTGTTGCCATTGTGCTTTCATACGTGCATCGGCATCCTTATCTATCTGATAGGGTATCACTGCATAAGTGTTTACACGTTTTTGATAATCAATAGTACCGCTGGTAATAAAACGGGCAGTTTGCTGGGCAAATAAACTACTGCCTGCCAATAATATAGTGATGATGGTTATTAAAGTCTTTTTCATGATAATATTAATTTTTTATGGCAGTAGTACCAAATTTTGTAAAATCCCAGCTTACACTAAGCAAAAAGTAGTGCATAATAGTATTGTAGTTACTTTGCAAAATTGAAGTTGAAGTAACACTGCGCACCAGGGATGGATTGGCATCTAACAGGTTATTGCCTGATAACGAAAGTTTTAAATTTTGATCTTTGAAGAATGTTTTGCTAAGCGATGCATTTAATATGGTCATATTTAATGCATCAATAGATTGTGTTTTGGCTCTATACATGTAATTCAGGTCTGACGCCAATATGAATTTACCGGGCAGGTATAATGTTAAGCGTGAATTAACATTTGCACCAGGGGTATTGTTATTATTTAAAGGTGTTGATGAATTCCTGATGAGGTTTAAAGTTGGATATAAGCCAAGTGCAAATTCATATTTTTGGAATTTTACGGTTTGCATACCCAAACCCACGTTATAAGTAATGTTTGTTAATTCATTAAGCGTGGTATTAACATAGTTATAACTGGTGCTTCTTCTTCCACCTAAACTTAGGCTCATATCAATTTCAGTACCTGCAATCCTTCTGCTGCCTGATGCCGTTAAGGTAATAAGATCAGGCCTCAGATTAGTTAAGTTAATAGCTTGTGTAGTGGTTTTACCGGTACGCGGGTCAATAGTGCTTCTGCTACTTATCTGATTATCAACAAAATTATAACTGCCATTTAGCATAAATGATTGCCTGCTTATAATTTGCTGCGTACGGTAAGTACCCTGGAAATAATGGGTATAAGCCGGTTTCAGGTCTGCATTACCTATGATTATTTGTAGTGGGTTGGTATTTGAAAGTACAGGTTGCAACTGATCAGTAGTTGGCTGCTGCGTTGACCCGGCGTAATATACCTGTATGACCTGTTGCGATGACATTTGATATTGATAAACGACCTGCGGATTCCAGTTAATAAAACTGCGCTTATAGGTTTTGTTGGTAAATCTTTCCAGTTGGTCAAGGTCAACAAATGATGTACGGGTACCAAAATTGAACAACGCCTTATCTTTACGATAGTTAAATATGGCCCCAACCTGATTGGTTACCTGGTTTATTTTAAAGTTATTGCTGTATAAAGTATTTAAATTATCATACTGACCTGATGAAGACTTATCATACGATGTATTGTCTCTGACAGAATTATTTATACCTAAGCCATAATTTACCTGTAATGACCAGTATTTACTTAAGGGTTCGGTATAGGTCATGTTACTGCTTACATTGGTGTTGTGTAAAAGCGAAACCTTGTATTGGTCGGTAATCTCGTCGGTTGGTGTATTGGGCGAATAAATATCAGAGTACAAATAACCTGTCGAATTATTCTCTGCATAAGTTTCGCTTACATTCCATGAGAATGTACGTCTTGGTTTCCTGAACTTCTTGGTGTACAACGCACTTATACCTGTTGATTTTTGTTTATAATCATAAAACAGCCTTTTAGTCTCGCGCGATAATAAACTATCATTGGTCATATTCGTAATATTGGTTAACGCGCTGTTACGGGTAACCAGGTGCTTATCCAACCAATAGGCATCTACTTTAAGGGTTGATGAGGTATCTAACTTGGTAAAATAACTGGCATCGGCCTTTTGTCTTGCTGCCTCGTTTCTGAAATTACGGCGTATCTCAATATCCTGACTGCTGCCCGGTATATTTAACTGGGTTGATGAGGTAAATTCGCCATCAACATCTAATGCACCGATCTTGTAGTTAGTGTTTAATGTAGCATCGTTTTTAACTTTGGTATCAAAGTGCGCACCTGCCGCTTTGGCTACCGGCAAACCGTTACCGTTATAATTACCACCGTCAGCATCAAGGTCATCATCGCCGCCGCCGGTTACCAATACCCCGCCGGTATCGCCTATTTGTACGGCTGTAGAAGAACCTAACTTTGAATTATCGGCTATACCTAAACCGGTCTTGCCGTCGTTTGCCAGGGTACCGTAGGCCGCAAATTTACTGCGGGCAGCAAATTTGTTAATGATGGCTTGCGCTTCATGGTAACCGCCGCTGCCTTCCCCTGCTGATACCTTTCCAAACAGGCCCTTCTTCTTATCCTCTTTAAGCTTGATGTTAATGGTTTTGGTTTTTTGCCCGTCATCAATACCTGTAAATGCCGCCTGGTCGCTTTTTTTATCATATATCTGTACGGATGAAACCATATCGGCACGTAAGTTTTGGGTGATGAGCGTGGGATCATCACCAAAAAACTCCTCGCCGTCAACCAGCATTTTCGGTACCGGTTCGCCGTTCATGGTTATTTTACCATTTTTATCAATCTGTATGCCGGGTATCTGCTTTAACAGATCCTCAACCTTGGCATTAGGTTGTATAACATAGGCTTTGGCATTAAATTCAAGGGTATCGCCTTTTATTTTTATTTCCTGTACGGGTGCCTTTACTTTAACCTCTGCCAATTGGTTCCCCATAAAAAACATATTTATATTACCCAAATCATTTACCGGTTTGGCGGCATCAAGGGTAAAAGGGCGTATCTTATCCTCATACTGCGGATAAGTAATTAATAAAAAGTACTTACCCGCCGGCAGGCCATTAATGGCAAATGCGCCATTGTCATCAGCATAAGTAAATTTTTGTAAAATGGAGTCTTTTGCATTCAGCACGGTAATGCTGGCGTTTAGTTTGGCTTTGCTTACCGAATCAACCGTTGTGCCTTTTATGCCCAAAGTATTTTGAGCAAAGGCCGATACGCAAAGGCTGATAGCGAGTAACGCCGTAAGAATAAATTTCATTTTAGTGATAAGGTTTAGATTTGTGAGTAAACTACTTAATTAGTAATTGCGGCTTTTAACGGTATTGTTTAGTTTTTATTGTGATGTTTTTTTATTAGATATTATAGCATTTGTAAATGTTACACCGCTATCGGCTTATTTTTATTGAATCTACGAATAAACTCGTACAAATATGTACGATACACTTCGTATATGCAAATTAATATTTAAATTATGTAAATTAATTTAAAATTTAGTGTATTAGTTATGTAATACACTGCAAATGTATAGATATTTTTTATTTCTGCAAAATATCCATTATAATTATTAATTGTTTATTTTATTGACTGACAATCAGTTTCTTAAATTCATAATTATAAAGACGTATTATTGTAATTACATGCATGTTAAATACAATAAAAGCTATATTGGCAATCAACGGATTATAGTTCCATTGGTAAAATATTGCCGGAAAATAAAAAATAGCATACATCCGTACGGGGAAAAGAGCTATGTTTCTGAATATCCTGTCGCGGGCCGATTGTTTTGAGTCACCCAACACATATCCGGTTTTAATATATCTGGCATGTATAATAATACCGACAACTATTAATGGCCCCAAGAACAAAACATGCCATGCAAAAGTGTTAATTTTTAGCAGGGAGATAAAATAACATGCAGTAACGATCAGGGCTATAGTGTAAAACAAAAACGGTATCTTAAAATAATCAGCAACCAGGTTCAAATACTGTTTAACAGTATCTTTTATAGCGGTTCTTTTAATTGTTTTTTCCATACGCTTTAGCCTTTTATACCCCCCAAAGTCGGTACGGATAAGTTTGCTGATGGCATCATTCATGGTGATATTATCAGGCTCATTAGTTAATGCCGATAGTATATGATCATACACTTCCTCATAAGTTTCCCTGTAATTAAGCATCTTCCTTAAGCTATCACGCAATATTTGCTTTTGTTGCTGCGAGGGTATCATTTAGTTTAGGTTTTAAGTTTAATATAGTCTATGAATTGATGAATTTTTTTCATCACTTATAAAAACCCAATACACTCTTCCCTGTAAAGTTTAAAAAATGATATGATGTATATCAGGAACAAGGTAAAGAGCAGGCTGAATATCAATGGGGGCAGGCTTAGCCAATCATAAATATTGTGCCCTTTAAAAATATTAGAATAAGTTAGGTTTATGATGAAAAAGCTTACAATAAATATGTAGAAGGGGACATAGCTAATGATCTTTAAAGGAAAATACTTTATTGATTTCCCTATATTGGTTGATTTATAGCCACTTTTTAAATGATAATAAACGCCGCATAGAGATAACATAAAAAATGTAGTTGTATATACAAACATGCCCACCGGCGAAAACTGAAATTTAATTAAACAATAATGTATAATGGCATATATAATTAGGGTAACAGGCAACAGCGGAAATTTAAAATGATTTATTAAATACCCTAACTGTTTGTTAATCATTTGGCGGCCAACCATCCAACGTCGCTGCTGTTCAAGTGCTCTTAATCCTTTAAACCCGCCAAAATCATTTAGCATAATAGTATTAACAGCCTCGCCAAGTGGTATATTATCGTCAGTGTTGTCTAAAGCTGTTAATACATGGTCGTACACTTCATCATAAGTTTCTCTATAAGTAATCTCTTCACAAATGGTGTTCCTTAATATACTTAACTGTTCTTCTGTTAATTTCATTTTGCTGCCGGTTTAAGGTTTAGCAATGTTTGCAGTTGATCAATAAATTCGCCTGCTTCTTTTACTTTGCTGGTTACTTCCTTCCCACCCTGATCTGTTAACCTATAATATTTACGCACCCTATTATCAATAATTTGGGTATAGGTTTCAAGCAGGCCCTCGGCTTCCAGTTTATGTAAGGCCGGATATAAGGCTCCTTCTGTAAGTACAATGCCCCCTCCTGATGTCTCCTTTACCTTTTGGGTTATTTCATAACCATACATCTCTTTATTATCTTCCAATAGTTTTAAAACTATGGTTTGCAGTGTGCCTTTAAGCAAAGGATTAGTACTCATGATACAAATATATATAATTATTTTATATACCTAAGAAAATTATGTATATAAATTTTTTACATGCATTAACTTCTTATTTTTATAATTTAGGAGAAACTTAAATTATTATGAGAAGCGTCAAATACAAACTTATTTTAACTATCACTTGCTGTTTAGCATCCCTATTCAGCTTTGCGCAGGAGAAAAAACTGGTTATTGGCGAGCAGCCTTTATACAAAGTAGCAAAAACTACCGAGCCTATGACCATAGATGGAAAAATGGATGAAGCCGCCTGGGCAAATGCGCAGGAAGTATCGTTCGATTATTATTACAGGAGTGATGGCAAACCTATGGATAAGCAGAAAACTAAATTTAAGATGATGTGGGACAATGCCAACATGTATTTGTTTTATTCGGCCCAGGATACTTCGCTTACCTTCCGCGAAACCCAACCCGACGCTCGTCCCTACCTGGATGATTGCGCAGAATTTTTTGTATTACCCGTGCCTGATAGTTTAAATATGCACTTTGGTTTTGAAACAAACATAAATAAAGCATTATATGATTACATTATGTTTTGGCAATATGTTAACAAACAAAGCATATTTGTTAAGCAATACAATGCTGATGGTTTTAAAGTTGCTGTAACTACTGATGGTACCGTAAATGATGATAAGGATAAAGATAAAGGCTGGACCATGGAGATAGCCATACCTTTTTCGGCACTGGGTAATTTTCAACGACCACGCGCAGGAACAAAATGGGCCTTTCAGGCTGTACGCCAGGATAGAAATAAACTTGACGACCGCTTCCGTTCAACCGCAACATTATTCCCTATTTATGATGCCCGGTTGGATGTGCATCAGCCCAATCGTTTTGGATTGATGGAGTTTGAGGATGTTAAGAAATAAGCAATAGCACGCGTTTTCACTCACCCCGACTTCGTTTCACTCGTAGACCCTCTCTTCGCTGCGCGTAAAGAGGGTAAATAACAAAAAGCTCAATCATTAGATTGAGCTTTTTTGTTGAATTAAATTCGAAATCGAAAATCCGAAATCCGAAATCAATTAGATATCTATCTTAGCATACCTGGCATTTTTCTCAATAAATGCGCGGCGAGGCGCTACCTCGTCACCCATCAGCATGGAGAAGGTATGATCGCAAGCGGCGGCATTTTCAATAGTTGCCTGTTTAAGCGTACGTGTTGCCGGGTTCATGGTAGTTTCCCATAACTGCTCGGCATTCATCTCGCCCAAACCTTTATAACGCTGTGTGTGCACGCTATCCTCTTTACCCGCGCCTTTTAAACGCTGTATAGCAGCATCACGCTGTTCGTCGTTCCAGCAGTATTCAAAATCTTTACCTTTTTTAACCTGGTACAATGGCGGCGAAGCAATGTAAACGTAACCCGCCTCAATCAATTCCTTCATATAACGGAAGAAGAAGGTTAATATCAGCGTGGTAATGTGCGAGCCGTCCACGTCGGCATCAGTCATGATAATGATCTTATGGTACCGTAGCTTGGTTAAATTTAAGGCCTTATCATCCTCTGGCGTACCACGGCTTACGCCAAGCCCGGTGAACATATTCTTGATCTCCTCGTTCTCATATATCTTATGCTCCATGGCTTTTTCCACGTTAAGGATTTTACCCCTTAACGGTAATATAGCCTGGTACTCGCGGTCGCGGCCCTGCTTGGCAGTACCACCCGCCGAATCACCTTCCACCAGGTATATCTCGCATAAAGCCGGATCACTATTGGCGCAATCTGATAGCTTGCCCGGTAACCCCGAGCCGCTCATTACATTTTTACGCTGCACCATTTCGCGCGCCTTACGGGCAGCGGCACGGGCAGTAGCAGCAAGGATAACCTTGTTTACTATCATCCTGGCTTCTTTTGGATGTTCTTCCAGGTAGTTGCCTAAAATTTCGCCTACAGCCATATCCACAGCACCCATTACCTCGTTGTTACCCAGCTTGCCTTTGGTTTGGCCCTCAAACTGCGGCTCCTGTACTTTTACCGAAATTATGGCAGTTAACCCCTCGCGAAAATCATCGCCGGTTATCTCAACCTTCATGTTTTTAAGCAGGCCTTCTTTGTCGGCATAACTTTTTAAAGTACGGGTAAGGCCCCTGCGGAAACCGGCTACGTGTGTACCACCTTCAATAGTATTGATGTTATTAACGTACGAGTACACATTCTCGCTGTAAGTATCATTATACTGCAAAGCCAGCTCAACCGGTATACCCTGTTTTATGCCATCAAGATAAATAGGCTCAGGAATTATGGCAGTACGTGTACCATCCAGATATTTTACAAACTCGCTTAGTCCCCCGGTTGAATAATATTCTTCTGTAAGGAACGAACCATCTTCACTAACTTCGCGTTCATCCGTCAAGGTTAAACGTATACCTTTATTTAAAAAAGCCAGCTCGCGTAAACGGGCAGCTAAAGTCTCAAATTTATATTCGGTAGTTAAGGTAAATATCTCCGGGTCGGGTTGAAAGGTTTGGGTAGTGCCCGTACGGTCTGATACACCAATTTCCTTTACATCAAACATGGGCTTACCGCGCTCGTACTCCTGGGTAAATATTTTGCCTTCGCGCTCAACCACGGTTTTCATGTGGGTTGATAACGCGTTAACGCAGCTTACACCCACACCGTGCAAACCGCCCGACACCTTGTAAGTATCTTTATCAAACTTACCACCGGCGTGCAAAACGGTCATTACAATCTCTAATGCCGATTTTTGCTCCTTGGTATTTATGCCTGTAGGTATACCGCGACCATTATCAACAACAGTAATGGAGTTGCCTTTATGTATAGTAACATTTATAGTATCGCAATGGCCGGCAAGGGCCTCATCTATCGAGTTGTCAACTACTTCATATACCAGGTGATGCAAACCTTTGGGGCCGGTATCGCCAATGTACATGGATGGGCGCTTACGCACCGCTTCTAAACCTTCTAAAACCTGTATATTATCGGCTGAATAATTTGATTTGTCCTGTTTTTCTTCGCTCATATTTGGTTTAAAAAATAACCTTCAAAAATACGAATTATACTGCTAACATTTGCTTAATGTGGATAAATATGACACTGTGTAATAACTTTATTTTAACATGGTTATTTGTCCGCAATTTAACTCATCCCCACTTCGTTTCACTCGTCGACCCTCTCTCCCGCAAGCGGCAAAGAGGGCGGTGCATTTTTAACTCTCTTTCGCCGCAGGCGAAGAGAGGGTGGTCAAGCGTAGCGATGCCCGCGTGAGTCTTCTTCAAAATCATTAGGATACTTGAAGCTAAAGTTTATATTTGTGAACTTTTTAAAGTTAAATATTAAATATTTTGCGCAGGTAATGCGCAAAGCGCCAATTGTAAAGTAAAACCCAAGTTATACAACCGAAACAAAACATTAAAATGAAAACTACTGCTTCTTTTATCACAAAAATTACCCTGAGCGTATTAGTTGCCGGCAGCATTGTAGCTTGCAATAAAAATAAATCAGCCGAAAGTACTGCAGCGGCTACACCACCATCTTCTGATAAAGAAGCAATAGTGTATGTAAACTCTGATACTTTATTAAGCAAATACGAGTATGCTAAGGATATGGGCAAACGACTGGAAGATAAAGGTAAATCAGCCCAGGGCGATTTGGCTTCGCGCGGACAGGCTTTTCAGCGCGAGGTAGCTGATTATCAAAAAAACCAGGCCACCATGCCTGCCGATCAGCGTCAAAAAACCGAGCAGCGTTTACAACGTGAACAGCAGGAACTGCAAACTTACCAGCAAAACGCTTCGGCTGATTTTCAAAACAGCCAGGCTACAGAAAACGGCAAGCTATATGATAAAATTGCTGATTTTGCAAAAAGCTATGCCAAAGAAAAAGGTTATAAACTGGTGTTAACCTATTCAAAAGCAAACCCTACCGTATTGTATGGCGATCCGGCTTTAGATGTTACTGCTGATGTAGTACAGAAATTGAACGAAGCTTACGCCAAAGACAAAAAATAATTTATGTAAAACAAAAAGGCCCGGGCAACAATCCCGGGCTTTTTTGTTTTATACAGAACCAAGAGTCAAGAATCAAGAGCCAGGACTTTGTATCTTGCGTCTTGATTCTTGTCTCTTATTTCTTGATTCTTATTTCTTGATCTAAAAACAGATGAGCACACACGAAGACTTTATGCAGATGGCTATTGAGCTATCGGTAAATAATGTAACCAGCGGCAATGGCGGGCCATTTGGAGCCGTTATTGTAAAAGACGGGATGGTTGTTGCCCGCAGCGCCAACAAGGTGGTGCCCAACAATGACCCCACCGCCCATGCCGAAATATCGGCCATACGACTGGCCTGCCAGGAGTTAGGAACTCATATCCTATCCGGTTGTGAGATTTATACCAGTTGCGAACCCTGCCCTATGTGCCTGGCTGCCATTTATTGGGCAAGGATTGATAAAATATATTATGCCAATACCAAAACCGATGCTGCTGCAATTGGCTTTGATGACGATTTTATTTATCAGGAACTGTACAAACCAATGGATAACCGCTCATTGCCTATTGTACAATTGCTGCGCAATGAAGCTTTGCACGCATTTAAGCTGTGGGACGAATCGGAAGGGAAGACGGAGTATTAACTCAAAGAAATTGTCATTTCGAACCGAGGTACGAGGGAGAAATCTTATATAAGCAAAAAGCTAACTATGCATAGTGTATAAAGATCTCTCACTGCGTTTCGAAATAACAGTTAAAAATAATTTGTCTAATTGTCATTTCGAACGAGGAACGAGGAGAAATCTTAAATAAGCGATCAAATGTGGAACTATAACTTTTACGTTTACATTACTACTAACCCCGAAAAATCCGTATTATACATTGGGGTTACTAATGATTTGAACAGGAGATTATATGAGCACACAGAAAATAAAGGAAATCCTAAAACATTTGCGGGGAAATATTACTGTTATAATTTGGTCTATTATGAGCATTTTTCGCATATAGAACATGCAATCGAAAGGGAGAAAGAAATAAAGAAGTTTCGTCGAGAGAAGAAAGATAAATTAATTGAAGCGTTTAATCCTGATTGGAAGTTTTTGAATAAAGATATTGGAGATTAAATAGCCCATTACTTAAATGGCGTTTAGGATTTCTCCCTCGTACCTCGGTTCGAAATGACAGTATGTTTTGAATTGATTGTTATCTAGAAACGAAGTGAGAGATTTTATACGATCGCTCATGGCACGTTTAAGATTTCTCTCCTCGGTTCAAAATGACAAAATATTTATTCTTCTTCTTTACTATCCTTGTTAAAAAACCCGCCCTGCAAATCATCAATCTCCCTCCTATCCCTTTTTGTTGGCCGTCCCGCGCCGCGGTCGCGTTTTAATACCGGGGCGTGAAACATGGATTTAAAGGCATGTGTTTCTTCATAAGGGGTAATGTCCTCATAAAAGCCAACGGCGGTTTTGGCGTCCACACGGTTCTCTAACAATCCTACCACCCTTATTACTTTACGTTCGGGGCCTTTAGCTACGGTGTAGACCTCGCCCAGCTTAACCTCATGCGAAGGTTTAATATTATTTCCATCCAGCTTAACGCGCCCCGCTTTGCAGGCATCTGATGCCAGGGTACGTGTTTTAAACAGCCTGATGGCCCATAGGTATTTATCTATACGGAGTTTTTCTTTTTCGGGCATGATTACAAACTTACGAAGTCTTGGAGACTTCGTAAGTTTTAACCTGTAAATACCGGTAATTCCGTATCTTTGTTATAAACGCACAAGGCTGTGCCTATCAAAAAAAAATAATCATCTTAATAATAAGGAAAACACCTGTCAATCAAGCTAATTATTAGTAACTTACTGATTTACAGCCAATTAATACAATGAATTACAACAGGCAAAATGCGTTATACCGGCAAATAGCTATTTTTTACTACCGGTAAAACCCACAATACCCGCTAATGGCATATTTTTACTACCGGTAAAATGCGGGATACCCGCAAGGCGCTGTTTTTTACTACCGATAAAATGCCGGATATGCGTTAATAAAATCTTGCGGTCAAAAGCTGGTGGCTAAAGGTAATTGGCACCTTTTGCAAACAAATTCCGCAAAAATCCTTTAATTTGCCAAAAGTTTAATTATCAATGCAAGATCTGAAAAAACTAATTGAAGCCGCCTGGGAAGACAGGCAGTTACTTGAATATAACGAATACATTAACGCTGTTGAAACCGTAATTGAGCGCCTGGACAAAGGCGAAATACGTGTTGCCGAACTTATTGGCGACCGCTGGCATACCAACGACTGGATTAAGAAAGCCGTAATACTATACTTCCCCATCCGCCAGATGGAAGAGATAAAAGACGGTCCGTTTATGTTTCATGATAAAATGAAACTAAAAACCGACTACAAAAAAACCGGGGTGCGTGTAGTACCAATGGCCAGTGCCCGTTATGGCGCGTACCTTGCAAAAGGGGTCATCATGATGCCATCTTATGTAAACATTGGCGCTTATGTGGATGAAGGCACCATGGTTGATACCTGGGCAACCGTAGGCTCATGCGCACAAATTGGCAAGCATGTGCACCTTAGCGGTGGTGTAGGTATTGGCGGCGTATTGGAGCCTGTGCAGGCAGCCCCTGTAATAATTGAAGACAATTGCTTTTTAGGTTCGCGCGCCATAGTTGTTGAGGGTGTGCATGTGGAGCGCGAAGCTGTGTTGGGCGCCAATGTGGTATTAACTGCTTCAACAAAAATTATTGATGTTACAGGCTCAACCCCGGTTGAATATAAAAGCCGTGTGCCTGCACGTTCGGTGGTGATTCCGGGTTCATATACTAAAACTTTCCCTGCCGGAGATTACCAGGTGCCTTGCGCCCTGATCATCGGCAAACGCAAAGAATCAACTGACAAAAAAACGTCGTTAAATGATGCGTTGAGAGAGAATAATGTGGCGGTGTAAAGAATAAAGATCAAAGATTGAAGATTAGTTATAGCCTATTATGTTGACTAATCTTCACTAATCTTTAATCGCCAATCTTTAATCTTCAAAAAATGAAAATACTGATAAGGCTGCCTAACTGGCTTGGCGATGTGGTTATGAGTACGGCTTTCATCACGGCGGTTAAGCAGCTTTATCCTGATGCGCAGGTTGATATCATCATTAAAAAAGAACTGCGTGGCATAGCCAATTTAATACCCGGGTTACAGCAAATCCATTCTTTTTCAAAACAGGAACATCCCGGTTTGGGCGGTGTATACCGCTTTGGCAAACAGTTACGTAATGAAAATTACGACCTGTTTTTTACCCTGCCTAACTCTATATCGTCAGCCTTAATGGGTTGGGCCACAAAAGCCAAAAAGCGAGTTGGCTATGGTAAGGAAGGCGGCTTTTTTCTTTTAACCAACGTTTGTAAAAAACCGGCGAATGTGCATCGTGTAGTTGAATATGCAAGCCTGCTTGAACAGTTTGCCGGAGAAAAAATATATGACCTTGAGGTAAAACTGTATGCCGAAGCTAAAACCCGGAACAACAAGCAGGTATTAATTAATTTTAATTCAGAAGCGTCATCACGCAGGATGCCGGTTGATAAAGGCATTGCTTTAATAAATAAACTTACAAATAGCTTTGCTGATATTAACTTTGCATTTATTGGTTCGCCAAAAGATGCGGAATATGTGGAGCAATTTATAAAGGGTGCCAGCCAGCCCGATAAGCTAAAAAACTATGCCGGTAAAACCGACCTGGTTGGGTTAGCGGTTTTAATGGCCAGCTCAAGGGCGCTGCTCACAACTGACTCAGGACCGGCACACTTGGCTAATAGTTTGGGCACACCTACCATAGCATTATTTGGCGCAGGCGATGAGCATAATACTTCGCCTTACAACCAAAGTAATTTAATGGTAATACGTGCCGGAAAACTGGAGTGCGAGCCTTGTGTACGCAATACCTGCAAGTTGTATGGTATACCAAAATGCATGCAATTGCTTGACGAACTACAAATTATAAACGCAGTAAGCTTATATTTAAAAGATGCTTAAAGACGAAGTAGTAAAAGCTTTAAAAGTAATACAGGATGGCGGCATAATACTATACCCTACTGATACCATTTGGGGTATTGGCTGCGATGCCACTAATACCGAAGCCATTAAAAAAATATACCGGCTAAAACAGCGTGACGAAGCTAAAAGTATGCTGGTACTGTTAGATACTGATGCCAAGCTGCCAAGCTATATAAGCGAGGTGCCCGATTTGGCGTATGACCTGATTGAATATGCCGAAAACCCCTTAACATTAATAATGCCCGGCGCTAAAAATATCTCACCGGCATTAATAAGCGAGGATGGCAGCGTGGGCATACGCATATCATCGCACCCGTTTTGCCAGCAGTTGATACAGCGTATGCGTAAGCCGCTGGTTTCAACCTCGGCAAACATAAGCGGCAAACCATCACCGCAATACTTTGCGCAGATAGATGCCGAAGTGATTAATGGCGTAGATTATGTGGTGGATATCGATCAGCACAGCATGGAAATCAAAAACCCATCCACCATTATGAAACTGGCACCTGATGGCAGGTTTGAGTTTATACGACGATAGAGACAGGAATAAAGAGTCAAGAATAAAGAGTCAAGAATAAAGACGATACAATATAAATTTTGAAAGCGCATTTAAAGCATAGGGCATTTAATATCATATCGCAATTGGCGGGCGAGCACAATTTACAGGTATATGCTATTGGCGGGTTTGTGCGCGATATTTTTCTTGGCCGGCCTTCAAAGGATATTGACATTGTGGTTATTGGCAACGGCATTGCCTTTGCCGAGGTTGTGGCCGCCAAGCTTAAAGTTAAACTTGCCGTATTTAAAAACTTCGGTACTGCATCCCTTAAATACCAGGATCTGGAGATTGAGTTTGTAGGTGCCCGTAAGGAATCGTATCGTCTTAACTCGCGCAAACCTATTGTTGAGAACGGCACATTGGAAGATGACCAAAAACGCCGCGATTTTACAATTAATGCCTTGGCCATTTCACTTCATCCTGATACCTATGGGCAACTGCTTGATCCATTTCATGGCATCAGCGACCTGGAACAAAAACTAATACGTACGCCACTTAACCCGGTTGAAACATTTTCGGACGATCCGCTGCGCATGATGCGTGCCATACGCTTTGCCACGCAACTGAATTTTAAAATAGATGAGGCAGCCGTTGAGGCTATAAAAACTAATACCGACCGTATCAGCATAGTATCGCAGGAACGGATTACTGATGAACTGAACAAGATCATTTTATCGCCCAAGCCATCCATTGGTTTTAATTATTTGTTTGATACCGGGCTGCTGCATAAAATATTCCCCCAAATGGTTGCGCTTTATGGTGTTGAGGTTAAAGAAGGTAAGGGCCATAAAGATAATTTTTACCATACCCTGCAGGTGCTGGATAATATTTGCGAGGCTACGGATGACCTTTGGCTGCGCTGGGCCGCCATATTACATGATATTGCCAAGCCCCCAACAAAACGCTTTGAACCCGGCCACGGCTGGACGTTTCATGGCCATGAAGACAAGGGCGCGCGCATGGTGCCTAAAATATTTGCGCAGTTAAAGTTACCGCTAAACGAAAAAATGAAGCAGGTACAAAAACTGGTGCAACTGCATTTAAGGCCTATTGTGCTATCTCAATCTATAGTTACCGATTCGGCGGTGCGGCGTTTACTTTTTGAGGCAGGTGATGATATTGAAGGTTTAATGCTGTTGTGTAAAGCGGACATCACCACAAAAAACGAATACAAAATAAAAAAGTACCGCAATAATTTTGAGCTGGTGCAACAAAAATTAAAAGACGTTGAAGAACGTGATAGCATACGCAACTGGCAACCACCTGTAACCGGCACGGATATAATGGAGCTTTTCGGCATAAAAGAGGGCCGTGAAGTGGGTATTATTAAAAACCAGATACGCGAAGCTATACTGGAAGGCGAGATACCAAACTCGCGCGAGGCCGCAATTAATTATACAATTTTAAAAGGCGAAGAAATTGGCTTAAAAGTTGTGGCAAACAGAAATTAAATTAAAACTTATATTTTTACACCTACTAACTAAAACAATGGCACTATACAGGTTTAAAATTACTTTTGAAGATTATGATGATGTAACCCGGGAGATTGATGTTAAATCTAACCAGACATTTCTTGATCTGCATAAAGCAATTCATCAATCAACAGGCTATAACCCAGAATTTCCATCGTCATTTTATATTAGTAATGACCAATGGATAAAGGGTGAAGAGTTTACGTATTTACCCAACCAGCGCCGTATTGACCGCGGTGTAAAACTGATGGAAAAAGTAAAATTAAGCAGCTTTATTGATGATCCTCACCAAAAATTTTACTATACCTTTAATTTTGACCGCCCTTTTGATTTTCATGTTGAACTGATGAAGATCATTTTAGACGAAGCGCCGGGCGTTACCTATCCTGCCGTAATTAAATCAGTAGGTGATGCCCCAAGACAGTTTGTTACCACGGCAGTTGACCCGGCTACTGCTGCGGCTGTTGCAGGTACAGGCGACGATGATTTCGATTTTTTGAACGAAATGGCCTACAATCATGATGATGCTGACGAATTTTCGGAAGTTGACGAACATGGCGAAGCTGTTGCAGAAGAACATGACGAACACGAAGAAGAAGACGAATTTGGAAGTGAGTTTGCTGATGACGAGCAGTTTGAAGACGACAGCAAAAGCCACGATGATTATTAGTTAGTTGATGTTCATAGATGATAGTTCATAGTATTGCTATCACATAATTTTACCATGAACTATGATCTATCAACTATGATCTCTACCCCAAAAAAAACACTAATTGTTATTGCCGGGCCTACGGCCATTGGCAAAACTGCGGTGGCCATACAATTGGCACAATACTTTAATACGGTAATTGTGTCGGCAGATTCAAGGCAATTTTTTAAGGAAATTTCCATAGGCACCGCCAAACCTGCGCCCCACGAGCTTGCTGCTGCCAAACACTATTTTATTGATTCGCATTCAGTTACCGGATCCTTTTCGGTTGGCAATTTTGAAACCGGGGGGCTGGCTTTGTTAGCCAGGTTATTTAAAGAACATCAGGTAGTTATACTGGTTGGCGGCTCGGGCCTGTATGTTAAAGCCATAACTGAGGGATTTGACAATATACCAAATGCCGACGAGGCCATTCGCGAAAAATTAAATAATGAGCTTGAAGAAAAGGGGCTGGGCTATTTACAAGATAAATTAAAAGCAGCAGACCCCGATTATTTTAACGAGGTAGA
>JAICMD010000182.1 GCA_025929405.1 Mucilaginibacter sp.
AAGACTGGAAAAAATTTATTGTTCCTTGTAGTTACTGCAATGCTTATATGCAGTATTTAGAACATGACTAACTAATGTTTACACTTTTGTTTACCTTGATTTATGTAAGTAGAATCAAATTAATCTTAAACTTACTCAAATTATTAATTTAAAGACAGTAATGTGCCAGCATGGGGTGCTGGAGGTCGTGGGTTCGAATCCTGCCATCCCGACGAAAAACACAAAAGCCTTTAGGTATTCTAAAGGCTTTTGCTATTAATCACAATCGTAAGCTATCTGGATTGAAGATTCGCTGTGGCCCCTTCATTCTTTTTAATACAATCTTCTGATAGCGAAGTGCGCCTTGTTGTGGAATATACTATATTATTTAATATCTGATAACCACTTGAAATGCTCTCTATTAACCTTTGAACCAGCATTCCGGTTTTATTATCAACAATGTATGTTCCGGTTGAGTTGCTGTTAACCAAATTGCCAATAACAGCACTTTTAAACTTAACAATAGTATTCGTTGGGGTTATACGGTCTATCCAAAAATTTGTTTTCATTGTTTGGCCGTTAAAAGTGGCAGTATCTGTCCATTATAACCCTTTTGCATAAAGTGTCTTAAAAAAAAGCTGGGTGTAATATTAAACTGAGTTCCTTTGTTAAAAGATTCTGGCTGTATGCCGGCAAAAGTTAATAAGGTATCATTCACCAGTTGTGCATCTGAAAAGTCGTTGTCTGATACGATAACGCCATTAATATCAATAACCACATTATGGCTTTTGCCTACCATATATTGTAATGCGTTCTCGATTTTTGACGCCGTATCTACAGCCTTTTCAGAGTCGAAATCTAATTTTTGATCGTCCGAATTTATTACCACATTCATTTTGGGAATGCTAATATCGAAGACATAGCCCTGGATGAATACATCTTTTACCTTATAGGTTTTATAAACCGATGATGATGATGTTATTTTTAGTGTTTTAGTTCCGCGCTGCATAACAAATGTCGAGTTCAAAAAAGTGCGTTTTTGATAAGTATCACCTTTTTGAAAACTGAAGGTACGCTTAATGGTTTGCGCCCTGCAAAAACAACTGCAAAATACCAGAAGCACAATTAATAGTAAAAAAGGTGCATTTCTGAAAAGCTGTCTTGATGAAAAGTGCATAATAAAAATAATAATTACCTAATATTGAGTTTTAACTCTGGTACCGGCGCAATTGGCGATACCGGCGGTAACTCGGGAATTGGCGGTGTTATAGTTAATGTAACGGTAGTAGTACCTTGTGTAGTTACTGTTGGTGTTGTTACAGGAGCAACAACCGGACTAACCGCGGCCGGGGCCGGTACTGGCGGTGGTGTTGGAATATCAGGAACAGCGGGCAATATGTTGGCCGGTGTTACTGTAGCTGCTATTGATTGTACTGGTGCGCTGGCAGGAGTTACGGCTGGGGCTGTAGTAGCTACCGTTGTAACGGCCGAGGTTGTTGTAGTTACCTGTGACACAGTTGGGGCTGCAGTAACCGGTACATGCCAGTCCGAATTGTTATTTGCCCCGCTTTGCGCATTTGCGCTGGCTACCGCCACTGCAAGCAAGCCAAGGGTTATTACGATGTTAAAATTTTTCATTATCATAATCTGTTAATTCGTCTGTTTAAAGAAAGCGGATACCCCATTGAAAATAGCATTGATGGTTTATCTGAGCTGTAGCGGGTTAGATCTGATACGCCTATGCCAAAAGAGAGGGCACTGCTTTTAAAAGGCCTTATTCCTAACGAGCCACCGAGGTTCATGCCGGTCCACTCAGCATTTAAATTAACGCGCTTAAATAGCTCGTAAGATATTGCCCCAAATACTGCAGTGCCATATTTACCCTTACCATTAATTATGTCGTAAGGGCTTTTATATAAAAATCTTCCGTTGCCTATACCAATTGTATAAGTGAGTCTTGAACTCCCTGGTGATTTTGAACGCAGGCCCTGTACAGAATGACTAATTGCTAAAAAAAAAGTAGCATCAGGCGCATCTGATAATCCTGCGGGTGCAAATACCTGTAAGGCACCTGCTGAAATACTTGTGCCTTTAAAAAGCTTCCTGCTTATGGTGAAATTTGCTGAAAGATCACTTAAACTTCTTAATTTGGTAATATTTAATCCTACGGCTATATTTACAAATTTTACTGAGTTACCAACACAAAATCCTACTGAGCCTATCATATCAGGTTTGTGGGTATAAACAGCAGGATAGGTGCCCCCAATACCACCAAATACGTATGAGCCATAACCGCCCCAGCCAGAAGGAGTCATTAAGTTTTGCATGGCATCATTGGGTAATAGTTCGTCCCTTATAAATTTTTCCGGTTCTTTAGCCAGCGAATCCATTTTCATTTTTATTGCCGTCTCAAATTGGTTTTGGCAATAACCGGCTTTAATAAAGAGCATTAAAATAACTAATAAGAATATTTTTAATGCAGGATTAGGGTTCACGTTTACTAACAATTAATTATAGCGCTATAATTATTATGCATATTTATTTAATCATATTATGCTGATTATAAATAACATAATTTATTCGTAAATATATAAATTAATAAATTTTTGCAGCCAAAAATGTTGTTAAACCTGCAAAAGAAGTCGGGATCCTAAAACCTTTATCCAAAAAATTCCGATGATTTTACCAAACTTACAAATGTTTGTTACCTGGTTGAACTAAATTAAAAACAATCACATTTAATTACTTTTTTAATCAAATACACCTAATTATTAAATGTTTAGATTTACATTATTGAATAATAGTATTAGATAATGTTAAAAGATGAGGTGAACCCAAATTTATTTAAACAAGTAGCTAAGGTAAGTCGCGAGCAGCGTGAAGCATTAAATAATAACAGATCATTTACCTTATGGTTCACCGGATTATCTTCATCGGGGAAATCTACTATCGCCATTGAATTAGAACCCCAGCTTTTTGCAGCGGGCTATCGTACTTATATTTTAGATGGCGATAACACACGGTTGGGAGTTAACAACGATCTGACCTTTTCCATAAAAGACCGCACCGAAAACATGCGGCGTGTGGCGCATATCAGTAAACTTTTTAACGAAGCCGGTATTATTGTGATAGCATCATTTATATCACCTTTTGAAAAGGACCGCCTCGCTGCACGGGATATTATTGGCCCGGAAAGTTTTATAGAAGTTTTTATTGACTCCAGTCTTGAAGTTTGTAAACAGCGTGACTCGAAAGGATTATACAAACAGGCGCTGTTAGGCAAAATAAAAGATTTTACAGGCATAAGCAGCCCTTATGAGGCTCCAAAGTTGCCTGATATTCATTTGCATACTGACGCATCATCGCCACGAGAATGCGTTAATACCATTATTAATTGGCTTGATGCTAATAACCGCTATAAGTTATAGTTTGCCTTTTTTATCAAATAATTATTTTTGCGGCTTGATATGGGAAAAGATAAGTTAAGGCGTTTTGCCGAAATAGAGACATTTAGCAATGTTTTACAATTAGATGCCGGCAAAGTTTATAAGGGCAACTGGAGCGAAGAGTTTTTTAAAAACAACAATCCTGTTGTATTAGAGTTGGCCTGCGGCAAAGGCGAGTACACGGTTAACCTTGCAAAAATATTTCCGGCTAAAAACTTTATAGGGATTGATTATAAAGGCAACCGTATTTGGCGCGGCGCAAAAACTGCTTTAGAAGGGGGAGTAAACAACGTAGCTTTTTTGCGTATGCAGATTGAGAATTTGGTTGATTATTTTGCCCCCAGGGAAGTAGACGAAATTTGGATAACTTTCCCCGACCCGCAGCCACAATTAAGCCGCGAAAAAAAGCGACTTACATCGCCACGGTTTTTGGATATGTATAAGGTGGTATTAAAGCCGGGCGGATATATTAATTTAAAAACTGATAATGATGGGCTGTATGCCTATACTGCAGATAAAATAAACGAATTGGGTTTAAAACTGCATGTACAAACAAATGATTTGTATCATTCAGAATTTGCAGATGACGTATTATACATCAAAACCTATTATGAGAAAAAATATTTAGTGGATAATAAAAACATTAATTATCTTAAATTCTCATTTCAATAACCACATGCCCGATTATACTTTTTTTGATAATGTGTATGATGTTGCACGGCAAATACCCCCCGGCAGGGTAACATCTTATGGTGCCATTGCCAATTATCTGGGTACTAAAGGGTCATCGCGTATGGTGGGTTATGCCATGCAGGCATCAACCAGCGCACAGCCGCCGGTACCTGCTCATCGTGTAGTAAACAGACAGGGATTGTTGACCGCAAAATTTCATTTCGGCGGCAATTTAATGCAGGAACTGCTTGAGGCCGAAGGTATTAAAGTTAAGGATGATCAGGTACAGGATTTTAAAACCGTATTTTGGGATCCGACTATTGAGTTGGCTTTGTAATTATACAAATTGTAACAACTCCATCCGGTTATCAAACGGATCTACAAACGAAAACCTCTCCCTTCCCGGAATTAAAGGTTCTTCATGTATGGCAATGCCATTAGCCTGCAAATGCTTACGGCATTCGGCAAGGTTAGTAACTTCAAAAGCGGTATGACGGTTACTATATCCAACAGGTTGCTCAATACCAATATGAAACTCAATATCAGCTATCAAAAACCAGTATCCGGGCACACCAAAAACGTCAGGTCTTTGAGTAGGCGTAAGACCAATTACACTTGCGTAAAAATCGCGCGCTTCTTCTAATCTATCTGGCGCCACGCAGATATTGATATGATCAGTACGTTTAAATTGTATCATAACAAACAAAAGTAAGATTTATTTGAACAGTATCTTTTGACTCACTATTTTGAACAAGGATAAGAGAATATTTTAAGTGATTTCTCAATATGTCATATAAAATACTTTACCGGGTTAGTATTTATCGAAGTAAGTTTAAATGACATTGCCGGAAATTTTTTATGTAATTGATCAAATAACAATTGCTGGGTAAATTGCTCGCTTTCGTAGTGGCCTATATCGGCAATAACAATCTTGCCTTCAGCATCAAAAAACTCGTGGTATTTATAATCGGCAGTAATAAACATATCGGCCCCGGCAGCAATGGCCTGTTTTAACAAAAAGCCACCGGCACCACCACAAACTGCTACTTTTTTTATTGGTTTGCCTGTAAATTCGGTATGCCTGATTACGGCAACATTCATTTTAGTTTTTATGGTATATAGAAAGCTTTTAGCATCGGTTGGTTGGGGCAACTCACCTGCTATTCCTGCACCTATTTGCTGGTGCTGGTTTGTAATAGGGTAAAGGTCGTAGGCTACTTCTTCGTACGGGTGTGCCAATATCAGCGCCATAATTAATTTGCTTTCCAGATTAACCGGGTAAACAGTTTCAATTTTTATTTCGCTTTCGGTATGACGCGTACCTGGTTCGCCTACGTACGGGTTAGCATCTTCGCTACCCTTAAAAGTTCCGTGCCCCTGGGAATTAAAACTGGTTTCGGTGTAGTTGCCTATATGGCCCGCGCCTGCCATAAATAATGCATTACGTACCTGCTCCGCATGGCTATCAGGTACATAAGTAACCAATTTTTTAAGGATATTATGCTTAGGCGCAAGTATATGGCAGTTGGTAAGCCCCAAGGTTTCACAAATGCGCGCATTTACCCCGTCAAGCATATTATCCAGGTTGGTATGAATGGCATAAAGCGCAATATTATTGCGGATAGCTTTTTCAACCACGCGTTCTACATACGTTTTGCTGTTAAACTTTTTTAAGCCTTTAAACACAATGGGATGATGCGATATTATAAGCTGGCAATGGTTAACTATGGCTTCATCAACTACCGCTTCGGTACAATCTAATGATATTAATGTCTGGTTAATTTCCTGATCAGGTTGCCCAACAATAAGGCCGGCGTTATCATAATCTTCCTGATAGGCCAGCGGGGCCAGGGTTTCTAAGTAGTTAGTAATCTGCGATAATTTCATGGCATTTATAAGTGTATAAATATATCAAAAATCGCATAAACGCGCAGAGGCGCTCCTAACTAACGGGGCGTCTCTACACTGATATATATTAAATCGGGCTATGCCTTACGTGTTTTCATTGTGCGTTCCATTTGGCTATTTGATAGCTTTCGTAAGCCATTTTACGGTTATACTCATTAGCCAGGTTTTTGTGATTGATAAGATCAACAATAGTGCCTATAAAACAGAAGCCGCCTGTAAAAAAATATAAAATGCCCATTACTATTTGTCCCGTTAAAAAACGCTGTATACCTGCTATACAAAAAAAGCCTATCAGGGTAAATATCAATATATCCTGAGCGCTTTTGCGTTTGCCAGCATATATCATTTGAAAATACCTTTTTTGTTCGTCTGTCAGGTCGTTGGTAGCTTGTTGCAAAAATATTAACTCCTCGCCGGTAACATCGCGAAATGACATATAAGGGTTGTTATTACTTTCCATTGTTTAAGTGTTGTTTTAAAATGATGATCAAAAGTAAGTTACCCAATAAACGTGTACAATGCAAACCGGGCCAAGCAAGACAACAAATCGGTAAGTGTAGTAATTTTGGCGGTGAAGATGGCCGTTGGGGATAAACTGAAAATGGGTTGTCCGTATGTTGTATGATCACTCATGTGATGATCGACTGCGAACAAAGTAAAAGCGCCCCGATAATCGGAGCGCTTTTTAATCCACTACATTTTAGTGGAATCTTTAACTTTTTTCTTAATTTTCACCTTATCACCTTTTTTCTTCACTTTCACTTTTGCGGTGTCTTGCTGTGCGGCGGGCACTGCCGCATAAACCGTTCCGTAGGAGATTGCCGCTAAGGCAATCATGCACATTACTTTTTTCATGACTGGTAGTATTTAATTAATAATATTTACTAACCATTTAACCGCCAGTATTTTTTATTGTTTTTAAAATTAAATAATTGTTCCGTCGGGTATAATGGCGCGTTTTTTAATTACTACAATACCATCCTTATAGGTATGTGTAGGGAAATCGCCGTCGGGTTGCATTTCGCCTTCGATTACATGCAG
>JAICMD010000271.1 GCA_025929405.1 Mucilaginibacter sp.
GCTATGTAGCCAATGTTGATCCTTCAAAAAACGTTGTGGTAATTACCGTAAAACCTAAAAAAGCAGGGCCTACTGAAAAATTAAAGTATGAAATAAATCCAAAAGGGTTTGCCTTAATATGGGAAAACGTTGAAATACCGGT
This sequence comes from Mucilaginibacter sp., assembly GCA_025929405.1. Lineage (GTDB taxonomy): Bacteria > Bacteroidota > Bacteroidia > Sphingobacteriales > Sphingobacteriaceae > Mucilaginibacter. Next base: position 143 of record JAICMD010000271.1, read on the forward strand.
AAACATTAAATAATCAAAAACCGATATATAAAAAAGCCTCTGCATTGCAGGGGCTTTTTTGTGCGTTTGGGCCACTACCAAAAAGTATATTTGTAAGCTATGCACTATCAATTCAGTAAAAATACTTTAAAGAGCCGGTTAATAATTATAGGGTTACTGGCGCTGGCTATTTTTTTGCTGATGCAGTTTGCCAATCACCCCCATGCGGTTGAGCAGTATTACTCGGAAGGGTTATACCCTGCCCTTTGCCACCTGCTGCATCCGGTACTTAATTTATTCCCCTTTAGTGTTGGCGATGTACTTTACCTATTTGTAATAGGTTATCTTTTATTTGCCTTTGTACGTTTTATTTACCTGCTTTTTAAAGGCGAGTTTAAGCGTATGGGGCTGCTAACTTTAAGGTTTATTATAAGCATCCAGATAGCGGTACTGGCATTTTATATTTTATGGGGATTAAATTATTACCGCCCATCGGCAGGCGCGCGGTTAAATTTGCGTGATACAACTTATACAACAGCTCATTTGATAAGCGTAACCTCGCGATTAATTGATAGCGCCAACATCAGCAGAAATAGCCTAACTGCCGCAGATACTACTCCAAACAACAGCGATATTTTTAAAACGGCTATTAATTCAACCCGTAAAATATCAACCGATTCAGCCAACTTCCGTACTTATAGTCCTAAAATAAAGCCATCGCTATTAACACCGCTAATGAATTATATAGGTACATCTGGTTACTACAATCCGTTTACCACCGAAGCACAGCTAAACTACCAGATGCCCTACTTTGAACGGCCCATGGTAGCCTGCCATGAAATGGCGCATCAAACCGGTTACGGTGCCGAGGATGAAGCCAGTTTTGCGGGCTACCTTACTGCATTAACTACTACCAGCAGGCTACAGCGTTACTCGGCATATCATTATGCCGTTGATGAATGTATGCATGCCCTGCGGAGGCGGGATACTACATCTTACAAAGAATTAAAGAAATGCATATCGCCCAAAGTGCGTCATGATTTTTTTACCGAACGCAGGTACTGGTTGTCCTTCCACGGCAAAGCCGGTATGATGAGCAGCATTTTGTATGATGATTTTTTAAAAGCCAATAACCAGCCACAAGGCATGGAAACCTATAACCAGATGGTATTATTGCTGATGGCATGGTATAAATAGTTACAGTTTTGAGGTGCAGTAATAAATAACTGTTTATAAAGCGCTTAAAACAAATCCGCCTCCAGCCAAGTGCGAAACCTATAACTGCAAACTACACTACAAGTATTGGGTAATAATTTGCTGTAACGGAGCCGCCTGCACAACGCCGCTTTGGCGCCACTTGGTTTCCCCTTTTTTAAATATCATCAGCGTAGGTACACTTTGAATTTTATAGGCGCTTGCCGCCGCGGGGTTTTTATCAATATCAATTTTAATAATAGTCACCTTATCGCCCAAGCTGCTTTTAACCTGCTGCAAAATAGGCGGCATCATTTTACATGGCCCGCACCACTCGGCCGAGAAATCAACCAATACCGGTTTTTCTGATGCAATTATCTCCTGAAAGTTTGCCATAATATGTTAGCTGGTAAGTAATAATTAATTAACCATCAATACTACAAATTGTGTTATATGGGGGTATAATTTACAAAACACTGGCAATATGTTTGTACAACACTTTTAAGTTTGTATCGTTTACCTGAAAAATAACCATATATATGATCTCACAAATTGATAAACACGCAGCATTAGTTCTTATTGATCTGCAAAAAGGGGTTGTAAAGATGCCCGTTGCACATCCAATGGATGCGATATTAAAAAATTGTGCGGCATTGGTTGCTGCTTTTCGTAAGGCAAACCTGCCTGTGGTTATTGTAAGCGTAAACCCAGCCGGGCCATGGACACAAACGCGTAAGGAAACCCCATCAGCAGGAACCGCTAATTATCCTGCCGACTGGCGGGAAATAACACCCGAAATACAAACACAACCAACAGATATATTTATTACCAAACCATCATGGGGCGCGTTTTATGGTACAACCTTAAATGATGAATTGGTAAAACAGCATATTACCGGCATTGTACTGGCAGGTGTAGCAACCATCATTGGCGTTGAAGGCACTGCGCGCCAGGCCGTTTTGCACGGTTATAATTTAGCTTTTGCCACTGATGCCATGACAGACAGGTTTATTGACGCACACGAACATAGTATTAAGTACATTTTTCCGCGCATTGGCGAAACGGGAACGAGCCAGGAAATTATTGAAAAAATGGAAGCTGCCGGTTAACTGGTAAGGGTTTTAATTTTGCCCAGCAAATCATTCATCTCAAAAGGTTTGGCCAAAAAATCATCAGCACCTGCAGCCAGGGCCGACTCTTTAACATCCTTACTGGCCGAAACCATTATAACGGGTATATTTTGGGTAGAGGGAGTTTGTTTTAATTTTTTACAAATATCCCTGCCATCCTCGCCCGACATCCAGATATCCAACAACAATAAATCAGGCAGTTCTGTCTTCATATCCAATACCGTCGATCCATCCATAGTTGATGAAACCTGGTAACCCTCAAACTCCAGCATCAGCTCAATGGCATCTACAATGCCCGGATCGTCATCGGCTATCATTATCTTTTTTGTAGAGGTTTGGCTCATAATAAGGCAATAGTGCAAAATTTAAAATAAATACGGTCGAAAAATAAAAATGGTTCTTAATACAATGATTATTTTTTGTGTTTTATAAAGTTCAACACTGAACAAATTATTTCACAATAGGTTTTAAGTATTAATTTTTAACAATTATAGGTCAAAAATATTATCTGAACAGGTTTAAGACGACATTACCGTTTGAGGATAAAAAATTTATTTCTATGAAATATCAATCTATTTAAAAGTTAATAATTAAATTCACCACCTTAAAAATCAATTCATTCAAAACATTTTAATCCTTTTAATATTATTAGGCTTTAAATATAAGCCAATAACTAACGCTTATATTATTTTTTAAATAACAGATGACGAAAACACAAAAACAAGGCAAAATACAGCCCCAATCGTTATTACCTAAAACACCAACCGGCATTTCCGGCTTGGATGAGATAACAGGCGGAGGCTTACCAAAAGGGCGCCCCACCCTGATTTGCGGCGCGGCTGGTTGCGGCAAAACACTAATGTCGTTAGAGTTTATTGTACGCGGGGCCACTGAATTTAATGAACCCGGAGTTTTCATGGCTTTTGAAGAAAAAAGCGCCGAACTGGCCATGAATGTAATTTCATTAGGCTTTGATCTTAATAAACTACAGGACAAAAAACAGGTACGTTTAGATCATGTACATATTGACAGGAGCGAGATAGAAGAAACCGGCGAGTATGACCTGGAAGGCTTATTTATTAGGTTAGGCCACGCTATTGACAGTATTGGAGCCAAAAGAGTAGTTTTGGATACCTTAGAGAATTTATTCTCGGGTTTAACCAACCAAACTATATTGCGCGCCGAATTACGCCGGCTGTTTAACTGGCTAAAAGACAAAGGGGTTACCGCAATAATAACCGGCGAACGCGGTGAGGGCAACACCTTAACCAGGCAAGGGCTTGAAGAATACGTTTCTGACTGTGTGATTTTACTTGATCACCGGGTAGATAATCAAATATCCACACGCCGTTTACGGATTGTTAAATACCGGGGGTCTATTCATGGCACTAATGAATATCCTTTTTTAATTGATGAAGAAGGTATATCAGTATTACCTGTAACCTCATTAAGATTAGCTAAACAAGTATCAACCAAACGTATAGGAACCGGTATATCCGCCTTAGACAGGATGCTTGACGGAAAGGGCTTTTTTAGAGGGAGCAGTATTTTGGTATCCGGTACGGCAGGCACCGGTAAAACAAGTATAGCTTCATGTTTTGCTAATGATGCATGTATGCGTAAAGAAAAATGCCTTTACTTCGCTTTTGAAGAATCGCCGCAGCAAATAATACGCAATATGAAGTCTATAAATATCGACTTGCAAAAACATGTTGATAAGGGTTTGCTTTTGTTCCATGCCTCAAGGCCTACCTTATACGGGTTAGAGATGCACCTGGTAGCCATGTACAAGGCTATTAAAAGGTTTAAGCCAACAACCGTAATTCTTGACCCCATTACCAACCTTATTACGGTTGGCTCCGTCAGCGAAGTTAAATCAATGCTAGTGCGCCTTATTGATTTTTTACAGGAAGAGCAAATTACTGTAATGTTTAC
>JAICMD010000330.1 GCA_025929405.1 Mucilaginibacter sp.
AAAGACCTGCGTACCGACCATGAAACATCAAACGCTCAGGCGGTTTTAGATGGCGACCTTGATGAGTTTTTAAAAGCTTACCTGATGGAGTTTGGCGGACCGAAAGGTTAACCTTCAACAACTCTTACTGGCATACCTTTAAGGCTTACGAAATCAATACTTCGTAAGCCTTTTTTCTAAGTTCATTAATTGTCTTCCTGACATTTTCTTTCCCGTTAAAGTTTTTTTATCCATAATTGTATAACCAATTATAAATCTAAAAAACAATGAAAAAGATAAGCTTATTGCTGGCCTGCCTGTTATCTGCATTATTAACATTTGCGCAGGAAGCTGCACCAATACCTTTATACACCGGTGTTGTACCTAACTCAAAACCAGCCCCGGCAGATTTTGTAGAACCGGCCAACAAAGCAATCAGCACTAACAAAGTAACTGTACCTGATATCACCCCTTTCTTCCCTGAAAAGGGAAAAGCCAACGGCACCGCGGTTATTATATGTCCTGGCGGCGGTTACAGCGGCCTGGCCATCCGGTCAGAAGGGTATGCTGTAGCGCAGGAGTTTGCCAAAATTGGCGTTACCGCCTTTGTTTTAAAATACCGCCTGCCCAATGATTTGATAATGGTTGATAAAACCATAGGACCCTTACAAGATGCTGAACAAGCTATACTGATAGTACGCACACGCGCCGCAGAATGGGGCCTTAATCCCGCTAAAATTGGCATTATGGGGTTTTCGGCTGGCGGACACTTAGCCTCAACCCTGGCAACGCATTTTGATAAATGGGTTATTGATAATAAAGCTAATATAAGTCTCCGTCCGGATTTTGCCATATTGATGTACCCGGTAATAACCTTTGGCGAAAAAACACACCGTGGTTCAAAAAATAACCTTATAGGAGCTAATGCCACGCAAGATATGGTTGACCTGTACAGTAACGAAAAACAAGTGACTGCCAACACCCCTATCACCTTTTTAGTACAGGCTGCCGATGATAATGTGGTACCTATTGAAAACAGCCTGATATTTTACGATGCGTTGTTAAAAAACAAGGTAAAAGGCGAAATGCATGTTTTTGCTGAAGGCGGCCACGGTTTCGGCTTAAATAACCGCAAAAGTAAAGCACATTGGTTTGACTGGTGCACCACATGGCTGGATACCAATGGGCTGTTGACTAGTTCCGCTGCTACTAAATAGCGCACCTGTCATTTCGAGCGATAGGGAGAAATCTATACACAAGCAAAAGGCTACATCTATATATAGATCTCTCACTCCGTTTCGAGATGACAATTTTAAAGTTGTCTTGATACCCCTCAAAACATATTCTCCTTAGTTTGTTTATCAATAAACCAAACTATATATCATGCTGATCAAAAAGATATTAATTGGGGTTGATGACAGCCCTTTTGCCGAACATGCCGCCAAATACGGATTTGATATTGCACATTCTTTTAAAGCCAAAGTTGGCCTGGTACATATTGTAGAGCCACTATTTTTTCCTCCCGCAAATAGTATGGATCCGTTATCGGGCCCCACAACTACCGGGGTTGATGAAGTTGAAATAATGAATGTACAAAACGATGCTTCAGAAAACCTGATTGAGCGTTTTATTAAAAAATTTGCAGGCGATTTACAGGTTACACATTTTAATGAGATGGGCAATACCGCCGATGGCATTATTAGTTGTAGTAAGGATTTTAATGCCGATTTGATTGTTATTGGTACCCATAGCCGTAGCGGAATAGACCGCCTGCTTATGGGTAACGTTGCCGAACATGTAGTGCGCCATGCTGAAGTACCTGTGTTAGTGGTGCCGATGAAGGAAGCCGATGGTCAATAGTCCATGGACCATGGCATGAAAAGGCAACTATGGTCTATGGTCCATTGACTATGGTCTAATACAGCAACCTAAACTTTATGGTATGCTCAATAGCCTTTAGTTCGTCTAATACTTCGGTATCATACCCTTTGTCTACATCGGTTATAACATAACCTATTTGAGGGTTGGTTACTAAAAACTCACCAACTATATTAATGTTGTGACGGGCAAAAACATCATTTATTTTAGCCAGTATGCCCGGTACGTTTTTATGGATATGTATTAAGCGGTGCGCGTTATTAATGCGCGGCGGTTGAAGATCGGGGAAGTTAGCGCTGGTATGTGTTTTACCCTCATTCATAAAGGCTATTACACGCTTTGGTAAAAAGTCTTCGTTACGCGGGTTATGCCTGGGGTCGTCAAAAATAATAATGCCCAGTTCGCCCGCGGTTTCGGCAACCTTACGACTAATTTTCCCAAAACAACCTATTGCCTTCAATTTCCCGGCTTGCTGCACTTGTTCGGGCGTAGGCTGATGCTCCTCATCGCAAAATAAAATACCTGCTTCTAACAGGTATTTATCTTCAATCTCCTGGCGGTGCCTGATGTTATAACCTTCTTTTTGTATTTGTGACATCGCCTCATCCTCAACATTACCCACTACCAAACATTTAATACGGTTTTTAGGATATGATATGGCGCGCGGCAGTTTATTGATATACAAAAACTCATCAAAGCTGGGTGTAATATGGTCGGCCTTTTCGGCAACCGACTTACGCTCTATATTCTCGGTAAACGCGAAAAACTTCTTGATCATGCCTGATTCCTTCAACTGGTAATCAGAATAACCATCGCCAATACCATA
>JAICMD010000252.1 GCA_025929405.1 Mucilaginibacter sp.
GAGTGGGATGAAGAAACCGAACGTTACCATGCGATGCACCATCCGTTTACCTCGCCAAAGCCTGAGGATATTACTTTATTAGATAGCGCTCCCGGCGATGTAAGGGCAAATGCTTATGATTTGGTTATAAACGGAACGGAAATAGGTGGTGGCTCCATACGTATACATGACCGCGATTTGCAGGCTTTAATGTTCAAGCACTTAGGTTTTACCCAGGAAGAGGCTCAAAAACAATTCGGCTTCCTGATGGATGCGTTTGAATATGGTGCACCTCCGCACGGTGGTATCGCCTTCGGCTTTGACAGATTATGCTCAATTTTTGCAGGGCTGGATTCAATCCGTGATGTAATAGCGTTCCCTAAAAACAATTCGGGCCGTGATGTAATGATCGATTCGCCATCAACCATCGCTGATGCACAGCTAAACGAATTAAAAATTAAAACAGCACTTTAATTTGTTATTTTGCAAGGCATTAAAGTAATTGATTTATGATATAATTTTTATTCCAAAAATCAGTTATAAAGAAAAAATTTACATGAAAAAATACCTTTACCTGTTTAGTGTTATTTTGTTAGGTTTGTCGGCCTGTAAAAAAAGCGATGTTACTGTTGAGCAGGCTTCAGCTGATGACAGAAAGATACAGGCTTTTATTGCTGCAAATTATAAAACAACTAATTTTACTAAAGATCCATCGGGCCTTTATTATTATGTGGTGAAGCCGGGTAAAGGAGCATATCCCACAGCTTCATCTACCGTACAAGTTGCTTATACCGGTAAACTTTTAAATGGCAGTACTTTTACCAGTGCAGCTAATGTAACTGCTGCATTGTCAAATTTCGTTCCGGGAGTTCAAACGGGTTTATTACACATTAATGGAGGTACACCTAATGTAAGCGGCACTGCAGGCCGGATACTTTTAATAATTCCGTCAGGACTAGGTTATGGGGCAGCGGTTAATGGTGAAATCCCGGCAAATAGCGTATTAGTGTATACTATTGACCTGATAGGCATTGGCAATTAAAAATATATTCAAATAATCATAAAGCGGTTAATAGCCGCTTTTTTTGTTTAATCAGCTTTTGTAAATAAATACGGGTCGCGTTCAATCTCGTCATCTACTTTAACCTGCACACCTGTTATTCTTCCATTTTGGAAGATGAATGGGAAAACCGCCTTGCCATACTCAGGGTCAGAAAACGTTGCGTAAAATCTATTGCCACCCAATGGTTGCAATAAAACATACATTTTAGGATGATGTTCAAAACGCATTTCCAGGTTATTCAGTTCGCCGCGCGTTACGGTTATATTGCCATAAATATCATTGCGATATTTACCGGTATAGTTTGCTATAGGCAATGCCGGCTGTAAATTTAAAGCTACCGAATCGCGCAGTTCTTTGTTAATGGCCTGTTTTTTTGCCTCATTGGCTTTATACTTACCCAATGCAATATCGCTGTAATTACGGTAAGGCTGTTTAAAATAAGCATCCAGTATTTGCCAGCGCAAGGCATCATACAATTGGTTCTGATCGGTATTGGTAAGTATCACAATGCCCAAATGCTCCTGAGGTACCAGGGTAACTGATGACAGGTAGCCATTAACCGCACCATCATGAGTAACTAAATGCCGGCCTGCATAATCCTGCAAAAACCAGCCGAGGCCATATAATCTATAATCGGTTTCACCATTTGGATAAGTTATCATCCCAACAACGTCCTGCGGCTTGCGTGTAGCTGCTATTGCCTCAGCCGGAATTATCTGCCTTGCACCTACTTTACCATCATTTAACAGAGCCAGCACCCATTTGCTCATATCGTTTATAGACGAGCTTATGCTCATAGCTGCCGCCATATTATCCAGTTGCGCGTAAGGTATTGCGGTAAGTCTGCCATCAACCAGCGTATGTGGCACCGTTCGGTTCAATGACGATGGCAAATCTGCAGTAAGCGTAAGGGTATTCATCATGCCCAATGGTGCCAAAATATTATCTCGGATATATGCCTCCCAGGGTCTGCCGGTTACTTTCGGGATAATTTCGCCTGCGACCATAAATGCCGAATTGGTATAACCCCACTGCGCCCGAAAAGGATAAGCTGCTTTAATATGCGCCATCTTTTCCATTACCTGCTGGCGCGATAGATCAGAGTTGTAAAAAGTAAAATCGCCCTGAAAAGTTTTAAACCCAATACGGTGCGAGAGCAGATCAGTTATTATAGCCTGTTCGCCTGCCGCCTTATTGTCCAATTTAAAACCGGGAATATATTTGGTTACATTATCATTTAACGAAAGATGGTTGGTTGCCTCTAACAGCGCCATGGCAGTGCCTGTAAAAGCCTTGGTATTGCTGCCTATCATAAACAACGTATTTTCGTCTACGCGCGCCGGCAGGCCAAGCTCTTTGGTGCCATAGCATTTCATCACTTCAATATTGCCGTCTTTTACCACACAAATAGCTATGCCTGGTATGCGCCAATTAGTTAACGCCCGGTTTATATAAGTATCAAGACTGTCTTTTATAAATAAGCTGCGATTTGCATCCTGTGCCCGTGTTGCAGTAGTAATTAAAATAAACGGAATAAATAGTATTAAAGCCTTCTTCATGCAACTAATGCCATATTGTTATACAACAAATTTAGTACGCATTGTTCAGCAATTTATTGCGAAAAGGTAAATAACGGGCTATTAACAAAAATAAAATAGCCTGCCATCAACCAGCAAGCTATTTACCATATAGTTTAATAGAATTAATAGGAAATTATATCATCTGCAGTACCTGTCATCCCTGCAAATGGATCGGGCTTTACCGCCGATTTGGGTACATCCGACTCAAAGTCGGTTTTGCGGCCAAGCATAGTAAAGTTTTCGGCAACAATTTCGGTAGTGTATTTTTTTATACCTTCCTTATCTTCAAAAGATCGCGTACGTAATTTACCTTCAATATAAACTAACTTCCCTTTTTGTAAATACTTAGCAGCAACATCGGCCAAACTGCGCCAAAGTACAATATTGTGCCATTCTGTTTGTTCAACCTTACGGCCATCTTTATTAAATGTTTCAGTTGTGGCCAATGGAAAACTTGCAACAGAAACACCACCTTCCAGGTAACGCACTTCCGGGTCTTTTCCTAAATGCCCTACCAGTATTACTTTATTAATTCCAGACATAGTTTAAAATAGGGGAGATATATTTATTTCTAATTTAAAAAATTATCTAAAAATATAAAAATTACTTTAGGTAATGCTAATTTTTTTAAATTTCTTACTTCTATGAAAATCCATTGAGGCTTCAGTTTAATTGGGGGATGAGCAAGTTTTATAAATCTCACATATAATTTTTGATGTGTAAGTACATGTTTTATAGGCTTTAAGCTTTCGTCAACAACGGCTTCGGCGCCAAAATATTCCACAACTTGTGGTAACTTCATTAAATCATCAGCAGGTAACAATTCTGTTGTTTCTATCAGTGGAAGATCGTACATGTTTGCCCATATATCGGTATCGTCCCTTTTATTCATCAATATTTTATCGTTTTCCTTAATAAAAAAATAGTTAAAAAAACGCTCTTTAACTTTTACCGTTTTCAATTTTATGGGTAATACATTTATAGCATTATGTAAAAAAGCATAACAGTTGATACGTAAAGGGCAAATGCCACAAGCCGGGTTTTTAGGCTTGCATATTATTGCGCCAAATTCCATCATAGCCTGGTTATGCGTGGCCGGGCGATGGTGGTTAAGCAATTCATCCGCTATAGCCTGAAACTTCTTTTTACCTAACGTGCTGTTTATTGGTTCATCCACACCAAAATAACGGGCAATAACCCGGTATACATTACCATCAACAACGGCTTTGGCCTCATTGGCCGAAAAAGAAGAAATAGCCGCTGCAGTATATTCGCCAATGCCTTTAAGTTTTATCAACTCATTATAAGCTGTAGGGAAAACCCCATTATATTGAGCCTGTACCATCCGGGCTGTTTTAAGCATATTGCGCCCGCGCGAATAATAGCCTAAACCTTGCCATAGCTTTAATATGTCATCTTCGCTGGCATTGGCAAAGCTGTTAACATCGGGATATTCTTCAGCAAAGCGGTAATAATATGGCATGCCCTGCTCAACCCGGGTTTGTTGTAAAATAATTTCGGAGAGCCATATTAAATAAGCGTTTGTAGTGTTGCGCCAGGGGAGATTGCGCTTATTGTTATTGTACCAGTTTATCAACTCGTCAGAAAAGTCCATATATCTCAAAAATAAGGGATATACGACCAAAATGTCAGTATTTTGACAACCTTTTAAATTGAAACAAAAAAATCATGCTAATTATTTCGCTCTTTGCGAATAAAGCGATACTTTTGCAACCCCAAAACAGTTAAGTAATTATATAAAAATAAAGTAAAAACGGATATGACCAAGGCAGAAATTATAACTGAGATCTCATCAAAAACAGGCATTGAGAAAGTTAGTGTACAGGAAACAGTTGAGGCGTTTTTTAAAGTAGTAAAAAGCTCAATGGTTGAAGGTGAAAACGTTTATGTAAGAGGTTTCGGTAGCTTTGTTGTAAAAAAGAGGGCTAAAAAAACAGCTCGTAATATATCAAAAAATACAGCTATAATAATACCTGAACATTTTGTACCAAGCTTTAAACCAGCTAAAACTTTTGTTGAAAAAGTAAAAACCGGTAACAAATCAAAAAAAGCAGCTAAATAATTACCCTGATGAATAAAAAGCAAATAGTTGTAATTGTAGCGGTAGTTGCCGTTGTGGGCTATTTGTATTCATTACCCGTTAAGGGTTTGGTAAAACCAAAGGAAACACAGGCTAACAGCGGTGTAGCAGGCGGTGATAATGCCAGCAGCCATCCATCAGCTAATGTAACGGTAGCTACGGTATCGTCGGCGGCAAAAACTGCCATAGGAGCAAACTTAGCTGCCAA
>JAICMD010000230.1 GCA_025929405.1 Mucilaginibacter sp.
AAAGAAGTTACCCAGGCCGACGGCGAGATCATCCTGTTTATTGATGAGATACATACCCTGGTTGGCGCAGGCGGAGGTGATGGCGCTATGGATGCAGCTAATATATTGAAGCCCGCACTGGCGCGTGGCGAGTTGAGGGCCATAGGCGCTACTACGCTTAACGAATATCAGAAATATGTAGAAAAAGATAAGGCTTTGGAGCGTCGTTTCCAAATGGTGCTGGTTGATGAACCTGATACTGCCGATGCTATTTCGATATTACGTGGTTTAAAGGAACGTTACGAATCGCACCATAAAGTAAGGATTAAAGACGAAGCCATAATTGCTGCGGTTGAGATGTCGCAACGCTATATTTCTGACCGTTTTCTGCCGGATAAAGCAATTGACCTGATGGATGAGGCCGCATCAAAACTGCGTATAGAAATGGATTCGGTACCCGAAGCTGTGGATGAGTTGGAACGCCGGATTATGCAATTAGAGATTGAGCGCGAAGCCATTAAACGTGAAAAAGACGATAAAAAGGTAAAAGAGCTTAGCGAAGAAATTGCCAATCTATCAGCCGAGCGCGATTCGTTACGCGCTAAATGGCAAAGCGAAAAGGATGTGGTTGACGGCATCAACCTAAAAGTTGAACAGATAGAGCAATATAAACTGGAAGCCGAACAGGCCGAACGTGCCGGAGATTACGGCAAAGTAGCCGAATTACGCTATGGTACCATCCGCGAAGCACAGGAAGAAGTTGAAAAACTGAAAGAGGCCTTGATGAGCAACCAATCTGAAAGCCGGATGCTGAAAGAAGAGGTTACCGCCGATGATATTGCCGGTGTGGTATCACGCTGGACAGGTATCCCGGTTACCAAAATGATACAAAGCGAGCGCGAAAAGCTGCTGCATCTGGAAGAAGAGCTGCATAAACGCGTAGCAGGGCAGGAGGAAGCTATTGAAGCTATAAGTGATGCTATACGCCGCAGCCGGGCAGGATTGCATGATAAACGTAAACCTATCGGTTCGTTCATATTTTTAGGGACTACCGGTGTTGGTAAAACCGAATTAGCCAAAGCATTGGCCGAATACCTGTTTAATGATGAAAGCGCGTTGGTACGTATTGATATGTCTGAATATCAGGAACGTCATTCGGTTTCCAGACTAATAGGCGCGCCTCCGGGGTATGTGGGTTATGATGAAGGCGGACAATTAACTGAGGCCGTTCGTCGTAAACAATACAGCGTGGTGCTGCTGGATGAGATAGAAAAGGCGCACCCCGATGTGTTTAATATCCTATTACAGGTTTTGGATGACGGGCACCTGACCGATAATAAGGGCCGTGTTGTGAATTTTAAAAATACCATTATCATCATGACCTCTAACATCGGCTCAAACATCATACAGGAAAATTTTCAGGATCTGGATGAAGAAAATAAAGAAGGCATCATCGCCAAAACAAAAAACGAGTTGTTTAACATGCTGCGCCAAACCATAAGGCCGGAGTTTTTAAACCGTATTGATGAGATCATTATGTTTACCCCGCTCAGCCGTAATGAAATTAGTGACATTGTAAAACTGCAGTTCAGGCAGGTACAAAATACCCTTGCCGAAATGGGCGTAGAGATTGAGGCTACCGACGAGGCTCTGGATTGGCTGGCACAACTGGGTTATGATCCGCAATTTGGTGCAAGGCCATTAAAAAGGGTAATTCAAAAACGAATACTGAACGAGTTATCTAAACAAATTTTAGCCGGCAAGGTAGATAAAGACAGCAAAATAAAGCTGGATATGTTTGATAATCAATTTGTTTTTTTAAATACAACTGAAAGCAAGCAAGCTTAATTAATACAAAAGGCTTGTTTTTAGATTAGCTTCGACAGGAAAAGAGTTATTACTATTGTTGTTGAGGTTAATCTAAAGACAAGTCTTATTTATTGTTTTTAATAATTCCCTCCGCAAAATCTCCCGTCCGCATAAACCCGTAGCCTTTGGCTTTGGCCCAGTTGATAAAGTTTTCTATGCGCTTTATAAATGCCTCGCCCGAGTTGCGTGATATATGAGAGGGTAGCCTGTAAATACCTTTGCTAATATCTACAAACTCCCAGGGATGGAAATATAGGTTAAGGTAGCCATCTTTACGATGAGCAGTAGCAGCCATCCATTTTACCATACCCATAGGCAGGTTATGAAAGCTTAACCAAAACAAAGGGAAACGTACCAGTGGCGATACAGATGCAGGTATTTGCAACACATCATGGTCAAAAAACCAGGTGCGCGGCTTGTTAAAGTTATTGTAACGGCCGGGTATCCAGGTTGGGTTTATGGATGAATTATATAAATATCCAGCTTTTTTTATCTCAGCTTCATCAACAGGCATCATGCGGGCCATACGGTAGCCGGTTACTTTTGTGCCCGATAATTGTTCTAATTTTAGTTTGGATGATAGCAAATGCTCAATCTCAAAATCAGAGTGAAAGTAACCATGCGAAGCTATTTCGTGGCCATCGTCTATTATTTGTTTAATAATATCGGGCTTATTAACGGCATACTGAGCCGTGCAAAAAAAGGTAGCTTTTATGCGTGTATTACGCAATATGGCAAGTATAGCCAGTGTGCCTTTGGTTGATACGTTTAATTGTTCAGGAAAATCAATGCTTTGATTATGCTCAAACGGAAGGTCAAACTCCTCAATGTCAAACCCTAACAGAATCATTCCTTGTTTTTAATAAGTTTGTTGAACGAACAATATAATTTGGCCTGTGTTTGGTTTGCAGGAATATTTTACCCAGATACATACCAATTATCCCCAATACCAACAACTGTAAGCCGCCAAAAAAGGCTACCGTAGCTATTAATGATGCCCAGCCCGATACGGCATCGTACCCGGCAAAGTAGCTGATGAAAATATATGGAATATACAAAACTGCCGATACCGAGAAAAACAAACCCAGTCCGGTAGCAACGTACAATGGCCGCACACTAAAGGCCATAATGCTGCCTATGGCCAGCTTAGCTAACCTGAAGAATGAGTAACTGGCTTCGCCGGTATGACGCTCGGCGGGTGTATAGGGTATACCAATTTGGTTAAAACCAACCCATTTAACCATCCCCCTGAAAAATATTTCGTACTCGTCTATCTGCTTTAACTCTTTTACTACTTTTTGATCCAGTAGCCTGAAATCAGATATTCCATTCTCCAGTGTAATGTCCGATAAGGCATTTATCCCCTTATAAAACATTTTTGAGGCTACCCGTTGATAGCCTTTTACATGCGGGTTTGCTTCTTCGCGATAGGTATAAATAATATCATAACCATCTTCCCAAAGCTTCAGCATTTGAGGTAATAGGTGAGGCGGATGCTGCAAATCGGCATCCATGGTGATCAGCGCGTCGCCATTGGCACGGTCGATGCCGGCTTTAAGAGCATAATCTTTACCGAAGTTTTTTGACAATTCTATATAAAATACGTTGGGATAAATATCAGCCTGCAGTTTGATGGCATCTAACGTTTTATCCTTGCTGCCATCATCAATTATAATCAATTCAAATTCGTACCCTGTAATGGATAATGACTTGAACAGCTCAGAGACTAAAAACTCAATGTTTTTTTCCTCATTGAAGGCCGGGATAACGATAGATAGCTTCTTTTTCATGCAGCAACCGTTTTAATATCTTTTTCGGAAAATATATTTAAATCATTTTTCAAAAATTTCCTGAACCATGTTTCATAAATTATTTTAAGCCATATTATAAAACATGGCAAAGCCTTTAAAGCATAAGGGTCAACATAGTTTACTTTAAGGTATTTAGGGAAAAGATCAGAAGGCGAGAGGCTGGTTAATATCAAAGCGAATATTAATAATGATATATCAGTATAACTTGCCGGTTTGCTAACGTTTATAAACCAGATTGCCACACCAACAAAAGCAATAATATAAGTAGGCGACTCGGAACCTGTGCTAAAAATTACCGGAAATATAAGCGTTGAGGCTACTATAAGTAATTGATAGTTTAAGTTTTTAAAGCAGGAAATACGAATATAAGTAAGTGCAAAAAGCACAATACCGGGCAACAATATTACCAGGTTTGCAAGATTTGGAAAGGCTATTTTGCGTACCATGCCCATTACCGATATATCTTCGCGTGTTGATATAATGTTGTCGCCGTTTTTATGTATCAGGTCGGCATACCAATCGTGATAGGTTTGTATAATAAACGATGGCGATGAAATAGCCATTGGTAATACAAATAATACCGCCGACCAAAAGATCATGCTGCCTATCAGCTTTAACTTGTGGTTGGAGAAGAAGAAGAAGGCAAGGCCAACTATGCCATAAAGCTTAATAAATGTGCCTAAACATATCATAAACGCGGCCCAAAAATCCTGTTCTTTGCGGATAAATACATAGCTGAATACGATTAATGCAGCTATCAGTGGGTTTATTTGCACATTAGATGCCGAGGTCATTAACTCGTGGGCGCATAGTAATATTATTAACAAATAATATTCCTGTTTGATGGGTAATAGTTGAATTGCTTTAAGCAACACCCAGGCATTAAAAACCACCCATAATATTACTCCTGCCTCGTCAGGCAACAGCGCAAACGGGGCAATAATCAGCGAAAATATCGGGCCGTAGTGGTTAAGGTCAAAATAATGCTGTGGGTAGGATAGATAGAGATTTTGCTGATGTATAACGTTCAAAAAATTATACTTATACACAAAATAGTTATTGTGTATATGGCTATGACCAAGCACAACGCTTTTTATAACTGCGAACAGGCTTAAACCAAACCATAGCGCAATTATAAAAGGCTTGCCTTTAATAATTTTAGTCAGCTTATACATCAATCAGGGGGGATTGTATTTTTGTGGTTACAAACATAACCAAAATAATACAAAAATCATACCTCCCTGATACACTAAGGCTATGCTAATGTTATATCAGCTAATTGCCCCGTTAAGGCTATAAAAGCCTTTTCATTATTAATAAGCGTTTGGTTATTGATGATGCTTTGCAGATTTATGCGGCCTATAACAAATTTCGAAGTGCCCGAGTAATAACGCTCCTGTATGTGTATAAAATTCAACGCCTCAACCAGGCTTTCATTTTCATAGCGCAGGTAAACATTTAGCTCTACGTCATTGGTAAAATTGAGTCCTTTACTTTCTTTGGCTTTTTTGTATTCGTATTGATAGTCGTAACGCAGCGCTGCAATATCCGAAAGCACTGCCGATCCTGTTGGGTGCCCACCTGCCCCCTTACCAAAAAAGAATTGCTGATCGGCAAAGGCGGCTTGTACTATAACGCCATTATACTCGTACTCTACATTATATAAAAACTCAGTTTCGTCAACAAACTTGGGCAGAACGAACAAGGTAACATGCCCCGCATCTAGTTCTTTGGCCACAGGTACCAGTTTTATTTTCAGATTTTTCTCTTTAGTGTATTGCAGGTCAAACGCCGCCATATTTTGTATGCC
>JAICMD010000327.1 GCA_025929405.1 Mucilaginibacter sp.
CCAATTCCTGCTCCAGCTTTTCCTGCTCATCGGCATCTAATGCAGCTTTCTCCAATTCATCAAACTGAAACTGGTAGTAATCCAAGTCAGTTTTGGCTTTATCGCTTTCTTCAATTAACTGCGCCAAACGTGCATGCCCCTTTTTAAACGCTTTAAATTTAGTTTGATAGTTGGCTAACAAATCATCATGCCCGGCAGCGGCATCAACCACTAATAATTGAAAAGTGGGGTCGTTAATTTCCTGCGTGGCATGCTGCGAGTGAATATCTATCAGCCGTTCGCCAAGCAGTTTTAATGATGTCAGGTTAACCGGCGTATCATTAACAAAAGCGCGCGATTTGCCATCAATGGATATTTCGCGGCGCAAAACAGTTTCGGCTTCGTAATCAAGGTCGTTTTCCTCAAAAAATGATTTTAAATTAAAATCGCCAATCTTAAATAAACCCTCAATAACACATTTCTTTTGCTGATTAAAGAAGTACCTGCCCTCGATACGCTGCCCTAAAATTAAAGACAACGCCCCCAGTATGATGGATTTACCTGCCCCGGTCTCGCCGGTAAGGATATTAAGGCCCGGGCCAAAGCTTATTTCAAGATCATCAATTAATGCGTAGTTGCTTATACTGAGCTTTTGGAGCATAAAAAAGTATCCTTTGTGTTGAGGATACTAAAGTACGAAAAGCATTGATTAATTCAGTTGTCCTGCTGAGGAACGAAGCATCTTATACGCCTTACAAATAGCGTTTGGTTGCCTATCAGTTGAATAAGATTCCTCGCTATCGCTCGGAATGACAATTAAAATATAGTAATAAACAAACAAAGAGGGACTAACCCTCTTTGTTTCTAATCAACTTCAAGTAAACTACTGTTTAGGCGTTTCAGGTTGCTCCGGCAGTTCGGGCTTTTCCGCTTTCTCCGGTTTTTCTACCTTTTCTGGTTTTTCTACCTTTTCTGGTCTTTCGGTGCGCTCTTGCTTCAAATTTAAATTAATACGAGGCCGTATGCTGCGGTTTTGTTCTTTTATCTTTTCAACCAATTCCTGTATCTTTTCCTTTGTTTCTTTGGCGTCTTTTGATGTTTTAACAATATCCTCTACTTGTTTTCCTATCTCATCCATTTGTTTTGAAAATTCAGGGTTATTTACAAAGTCCTGGCTAAATTTTAAACTTTGCTTTGTGATGTCGTCCTGCATCTTTTTAAATTCAGGGCTATTTACATAATCCTGACCAAACTTGGCCCCCTGCTTCGCTAACTCCTCCTGTTGTTTTTTCCATTCGGGCGATGAATAAAACTTGCCTATATTATCGGCTGATTTTTGTATGTCTTTAAGCTGCTTTTGCCATACAGGGCTTGAATAAAATTTGCGCTCCTCGTCAGCCAGTTTTTTTGCCTCCTTTTGCAGCCGCTTGTTGCCCATCATATTGTTTTTATTAAGCAACATCATTTCTTTGTTCAGTTTTTTGTTGTTGTTATCCATCATCAACCGCATATTACCCATGTTGTTATTTAAATTTTTCAACTTTTCCATATTCATCTTAGGCATATCGGCTAAATATTTAAAATTGTAGTTTTTGGCAAATTCACCAAAGCGCATCGAATCGCTATTGAACTTAAAGTTGAAGTTTCGCGCAAAGTCGCGGTTAACATTTTCATTCATAAACTCTTTTTGCGCATCAGCAGGTAAGTCTTTTAATGATGAGTATTCTTTTTTATTTCCGTCGGCATCTTCCAGTACAATTTTAATGGTGTTTTTCTTTACCTTTTTAGGGGTATCTATCAGTTGCGTAACAGGTGTGGTATCGGCAGCAATAATGGTAATATGCATTTTGGGTTTTACAGGGCCGGGTATTTTCCCGGTATTTGCCAGCAGCACCGGTACATTTATAGTTGCCGGTAATACTTTTGCGGCGGTACGTTTTAATACAATTTTGCCGTCTTTAATTTCGGGATTAAGCCATGATATGCTGCCCAGGCTGCCGGCTAATACAACCATGGCCAATAGCAGGTGTTTAAAGTTACCTACAGGTTTTTTTGATTTCATGATACGTTCAATTCTGGTTAATAAATGATACTTTTTGCCGGTTGCTGCCAGCGCAAGCGTTAGGTTAGTTTGGCGGGTTTCCTCCAGTTTAAGCAAGGCCTGTGCGTAAATTAAAGGGTCGCCGGTGGTTTGCACTACAATGTCGTCGCAGCGGTTCTCACGTTCAGAACTGATGATGCGGCTTATCAGTATAGCAAAGGGGTTAAAAAATAGTAGTACGGTTATTACTTGTTGTAAAAGGTTAAGCAGGTAATCATTGCTTTGGATGTGCGATAGCTCATGTATTAGTATAGCCTCCACCTCCTCGGCAGATAGCTGGGTAGTGATAGTTACCGGCAGTAGCAGCAGGGGTTTTACAAAGCTTACCACGCATGGGCCATCAATTCTGTTAGTGAAACTTAACTGAACGGCTTTGCGCACACCCAGCTTACGCGATAAGTCATTTACCCGTTTTTGCAGCGCCAGGTTACCGGTCAGATCTTTTTTTATAATGCGGATACGGTTCCAGGCAATGCCCAGCTTACCAAGATTTATAACCAATCCTATAGCGTATAAACAAGCTATATAAGGCAGGTAAGCTTTTAGGGCATTAAAAAACTCAGCTTTATAAGTTGCCAGCGTTGTGTGTTCAACCGGGGCAGCGGCCAAATGGGTATTATACAAAGCCAGTAAAATATTATCGCCCAGGCGGTAATTGGTTACATCCGGGTTCCAGTTGTAGGCGTTAAACTCGGTATAAAAAGTATAACCGAACCAGCCCACCATAACAAATAGCGCCAGCATACCTATGTTATGCTTTTTTTGTGCC
>JAICMD010000336.1 GCA_025929405.1 Mucilaginibacter sp.
ACGAACACACCAATGAAGACAACTGCCCCATTGGATGAGATTTTGACGGAAACCCATCAAAAAATTTCTTCATGTCCTCATGCACCAGGGTGTGGCGGCATAATTCCTTTTCAAAAGCCTCCAACTGCTGTTTAGTAGGCAAAACGCCATATATCAGCAAATAAGCAACTTCAATAAAGGTTGATTTTTCGGCTAACTGCTCAATAGGATAACCACGGTATTTTAATATGCCCAGTTCACCATCTAAAAAAGTAATAGCGCTTTTGGTTGCGCCTGTATTTTTATAGCCAATATCAAGGGTTACATACCCGCTTTGATCGCGAAGTTTTGAAATATCAATGGCTTTCTCGCCCTCGGTACCCTCAATTACCGGAAGTTCGTATGTTTTATCGCCTATTGTTAGTTGTGCTGCTGTTGCCGACATAGATAAAAAATGAATGCAACAAATATAGTAAATCTGTGTTCTTTTGCGCGTATAGTTGATTACCCAATTGTAAAATAATTGTATTAAATTTATCTTTCGATGTCAAAAATGCTTTTTTATTAAAAAAGGATTAAAAATGAAAATAATTACATGGCTATAACCTGCAGGCTGGCATTTTTAATCCAATATCATTATAGTTTTTATATATACATGTTAATAATAACCTTATTATTAACTGCAATGCTTATAGTTTTGGCTATAAGGCATTACCGCGAACTTAAAAAAGCAACAGGTAACGGATTACAAACATTTCCGGCTAATCATTTACAGCTTAATGCATTGCTTAACTCATTAAATGATATTATTTATGAATTTAATGAAGACAAAGTTTGCTTAAACGTATGGTACAATGAGCATACCGTACGGGTAATTGATCCTAAAGAATACATAGGAAAAAAAATATCAGATATTATTGGCCCCCAAAGGGCGCAAAAATTTCATGATGCGCTTGATTATGTAATTAAACACCATAAATCAACATCGGTTGAATACCAGTCGGACTTTGGTACAGGTAAGTGGTATATTGCTCAATTCAGTCCTGTTTTTGACCGTGCCGGTAATTATATTTCAATAATATCAGCTTCTGTTACCGATATATCTGAGCAAAGAAGATATGCCGATGCCCTAAAGCAAAACGAGCAGCTACTTATTGAGGCACAACGTATTACCAAAACAGGCAATTGGTGGTATGATGTAAAAACACAGGAAATATTTTGGTCAGCCAGTATGTACGCCATACTGGAAACAGACCGGGAACCGGCTAATATGAGTAAGTACGAATATTAAACTACGCTGGTACATCCGGATGACCTTGATGCTTATAAACAATATGCATCTACCATCCTCAATGCCGTTATAAAACAAACCGAACATCGTATAACAACGGCCACAGGAAAATTAAAATATATAAAGATGGTTGCGGGCCACCTGTTAACCGACAGCGAAGGGAATGTTACCCGTGTACATGGAATTATACAGGATATAACTGAAACCAGACTGGCCGAAAAAGCCATAAGATTAGGACGAACGGAATTAATCGAAGCCCAATCTATAGCCAAAATCGGCAACTGGAACTGGGACCTCTCTCTAAAAATAATTAAATGGTCAGCCGAGATAGCTAATATATTTAAGATTGACCGGCAAGTGGCCGGCGTATTCGGTGTTTTAAAACTGCTTTTAAAACATACGCACAAGCATGATAAATTTATATTACAGCATTTTTTAAAAAGCGTAAATTCAGTAAAAAATTACACATGTGTGTTTCGTATTGTTGCCACTGATGGCACCATAAAATATATTAGTTTAATAGTTGGCCAACTAATTACAAAGGACGGAACCACGCGAAGGATAATTGGCACCTTACAGGATATTACCGACAGGAAACAGGTTGAAATTGATTTTAAACGCTCAGAAAGCAAGTATAAGCTGGTGCTTGAAACCATTAAACTGGCGGCACTATCATTAGATAAAGATGGTATAGTTACCTTTTGTAATCATTACCTGGCCAATTTACTGGATTATGATCAAAGCAGCATAGTGGGTAAAAAATGGATTGATTTTATACCCGATGATTCAAAAAAAGTAATTAATAACTGGTTTAGCGAAAACGCACTAAACCCGCAATACATTAACGCTGTAATTTGCAAAGATGGCCAACAGCGCATTATAAGCTGGCAAAACACGGTTATTTATGATGAGTATGGCCTGATCAAAGAAACTACCAGCATTGGCGAGGATATTACCGATAAGCAAAAAGCTACCGAAGAACTGATTTATGCTAAAGAAATGGCCGAAAAAGCTTCGGAATTTAAATCGGAGTTTTTATCAATAATGAGCCATGAAATACGCACACCAATGAATGCGGTTATTGGCACCACCAACCTACTGTTAAGTGAAGACCCTAAGCCCGAGCAACTGGAATATTTGAACATCCTTAAATTTTCGGGCGAGAACCTGCTGGCCATTATTAATGATATATTGGATTATAATAAAATTGAGGCGGGCAA
>JAICMD010000041.1 GCA_025929405.1 Mucilaginibacter sp.
AAGGACGAGGCACTATCGGCATTGGTAATGCTTGGTTTTGCGCGCAATGCTGCCGAGAAGGTGGTTGATCAGGAAATTAATAAAAATGGCGCAGGCTTAACCGTTGAGCAGTTAATAAAGCTGGCGCTAAAGAGCTTATAGTAATTACGTATTAGATTTTTTGACTTTGTGATAGGGATTTTTACTAAAAAAATTCTTTTGTGTACCGTAATTATTTCTGCGCTATGCGGGGCGGGTAACGTCGTTTTTGCCCAACGGCCGGTAAGCGTTTTAAAAAAGGATTCTGCAACCATTACTGCGCCTTTTAAACTAACTCAATCAAACAACAGCTTATTGCGCAGCGGCTCGTTTGAACATGACCCACCCGGACTGGTGCGTACCGTAGAGTACGATCCGCTTACAAACCGGTATATACTTTATGAGCGTGTGGGCAATTTATTATACCGTACACCAAAGTACCTAACCTTTGCCGAATATTTAAAATATAAACAACAGGAAGAAAAGCGCGATTATTTTAAGCAGTTGGCTGATAATTATGCCACCCAATCGCAGCAGCCGGGGTTTATACCGCAAATACAGGTGCGCAACAAAACCTTTGAGCGCATATTTGGCGCGCCAACAATTGATATACGTCCGCAGGGATCGGCCGAGGCTATTTTTGGTGGGCAGATAAATAAAAACGAAAACCCACTTTTTAATACCCGCCAGCGCAACCAGTTTAATTTTAATTTCGATCAGCGCATACAGCTTAATGTAACCGGTATGATAGGCGATAAGCTAAAGTTAGCTACCAACTATAATACCCAGGCTCAGTTTCAGTTTGATAACCAGTTGAAACTGGAATATACCGGCCACCCCGATGAGATCATCCAGGAAATACAGGCCGGTACCGTAAGTATGCCGTTAAATACATCGTTAATTACGGGTACGCAATCGCTTTTTGGTATACGTACCAAATTAAAGTTTGGCAAGCTTAATGTAACCAGTATCATAACCCAACAGCGGTCACAATCAAAAACCATCACCATAACTAATGGTTCGCAGCAGGGCGAGTTTAACGCAAGCGCATCTGATTATGAGGCTAATAAACACTACTTTTTATCGCAGTTCTTCCGCAATAATTATAACAGGGCGTTAGCTAATAGCCCTATTATCAGCTCAAATATCAATATCACCAAAATTGAGGTTTGGACAACCAACCGTACCAACGTAGCTGCCGACTCGAGGGATGTTGTGGGCTTTATGGACCTGGGCGAAAATGCGCCCTACAATACCGCGCAGATACAGGGCGGGCCGGGATTTTCGGCATTGCCTGCGGGTTTTCAAAGCCCGCTGTTTCCGCAGCAGTCAAATAATTTACTGGCTAATTTACCGGCTGCTGCACGGCTATCTAATGATCCGGCCAATACATTAAGCCAATATTTTGCTACACATGGCGGTACGGATAACTATGCCAAGCTAACCTACGCCCGCAAGCTTAAATCAACCGAGTTTACGCTTAATGCACAATTGGGTTATATATCGCTTAATTATCCTTTAAATAACGACGAAGTTTTGGCGGTGGCTTATCAGTACACTTATAACGGCCAGCAATATCAGGTGGGCGAATTTTCGACCGATATACCGGTTGACCCCGCAGCGCCTAAGTTATTATTCCTTAAATTATTAAAGAATACGCTGTTAAAAACCAACCTGCCAACCTGGAAACTGATGATGAAAAACATCTATTCGCTTAATGCTTTCCAGGTAAGCCCAACCAACTTTAAACTCCGCATTGTCCGTTTGGATGATAAGTCGGGCATTGAAAAGCCGCAGATGGAAGAGGGGCAAAACACCAAAGGCAAGCTATGGCTGCAATTAATGGGTTTGGATAATTTGAACCAACAGGGCGAAAAGCAACCCGACGGCTATTTTGACTTTTTGGATAAGGTTACGATTGATCCGGCAAACGGCCGCATTATTTTTCCGACGATTGAACCCTTTGGCTCCGATCTTGCCCGGCAGTTTAACCCGGGCGAAACAGACCTGATAAAGCGGTATACCTATCAGCAATTGTATGATTCTACAAAAACGGTCGCGCAGCAATATTTTCCGCAGTTAAACAGGTATGTAATTAAGGGTACTTATAGTTCGCAAGGCGGGTCATCATCTTATCAGCTTAATGCTATTAATATTCCGCAGGGGTCGGTAATTGTAAATGCAGGTTCGTTAAAATTAACGGAGGGCACAGATTATACCATTGATTATAATGCCGGTCGTATAGATATTATTAATCAATCGCTCATTTCTTCGGGGCAGCCTATCACAATTAATCTGGAAAGCAATGAACTGTTTGGCGTACAGCAAAAATCGCTATACGGTACCAGGTTGGATTATAAGGTTAGCCCTAAACTTGCTTTGGGCGCTACGGCTTTGCATTTAACCGAGCAACCCTTATCGCAAAATGAAATAGTGGGGCAGGAATCCATTTCAAATACCATCTGGGGATTTGACGGTAATTACAACTCAACCTCAAGGATGCTTACCCGCTGGGTTGATAAATTAGTGCATACCAAAGCCCCATCATCAATTAATTTTAATGGCGAGTTTGCCCAATTGTTGCCGGGCAGCCCTGCGGCATTAAATTATGCAGGTTCAAAAAACGGCACTTCCTATCTGGATGATTTTGAAAACAGCCAATCAGTAATTGATGTTAAAGGCGCTATAGGCTGGCAGCTATCAAGCACACCGCAGCGCTTTCCCGAGTCGCGTTTATATAACGATCTAAGTTATGGTTACAACCGGGCAAGGCTGGCATTTTATAATATCGACCCTATATTTTATACCAATTCAGGCTCGTTACCCATATCGCGTAGCGAGCTTTCTAACCATTACGTAAGGCAGATCAGCGAAACAGAAGTATATCCTTATAAACAACCCGTTACCGGTTTACCTTTAAGCCTGGCAACACTCGATCTGGCTTTTTATCCAACCGTGCGCGGGCCGTACAATTACACTACAACAGGAATTGACAACGCAGGTGCCTTACAAAATCCAACTTCGCGCTGGGGGGGCATATATCGCGCTATATCAACAACTGATTTTCAGTCGTTAAACGTACAATATATTGAGGCCTGGGTGCTTGATCCGTTTATTTATAAACCGGGTAGTGCAGGCGGCGACCTTTATATTGATCTGGGCAGTATATCAGAAGATGTTTTAAAAGATGGCCGCAAGAGTTTGGAGAATGGCCTGCCTGTTAACGGCGACCTGAGCACAGTTGATAATACCGTATGGGGCCGCGTGCCTAAACAGCAGCCTGTTGTAAATGCTTTTGATAACAATCCGGCCACACGCCCACTGCAAGACGTGGGTTTAGACGGGTTAGGCGATAATGATGAAAAGGCCCAATTTGCCCCGGTGGTGCAGCAGGCATCATCGGTATTAAGTCCCCAAGCCGCAGCTAATTTGGCTAATGACCCATCGTCAGACGATTACCAATACTATCAAGGCCCTGTACTTGACCAGAAGAAAGCCGGTATATTGGAGCGTTACAGCCAATATAATGGCCCGGAAGGTAATTCAAAAACATCCGAGCAATCGCAGGCGCAGCTTGGCCTGCAAACATCGGCAGCAACATCATTGCCTGATGGCGAGGATATTGACCGCGATAATAACATGAGCCAGGACGACCAGTATTACGAGTACAAGGTGTCAATGCGCCCGGGCGATCTGGTGGTGGGAAAAAATAATATTACCGATAAAATAGTAGCGCAGGTTAAATTGCCTAACGGCGAAACCAAGCCCGCCACCTGGTACCAGATACGTATACCTATATCAGCTTACCAGGCTGCCGTAGGCGGTATACAGGATTTTAAGGCTATAAGGTACATGCGTATGTATATGACCAATTTTGCCGATACTGCCGTATTGCGTTTTGCGACCCTGCAACTGGTGCGCGGCGACTGGCGGACATTTAATACCGAAAACAATCCGTTAAATGTTATTGCCGACCCTGCTTTGGTTAACCCGCCGTTGGATAACTCGGCACTTACCGTAGAGACTGTAAATATTGAAGCTAATGGTAAGCGCACACCTATACCTTATGTGGTGCCGCCGGGCATAACCCGCCAGCGCGATTATAACAACCTGCAAAGTAATACCCAATTAAATGAGCAATCATTAGAGCTTAACTTTAGTAACCTTACCGATGGGTATTCGCGTGCAGCCTTTAAGCCGTTTAATAATGACCTTCGCCAATACAAACGCCTGCAAATGTTTATACATGCCGAGGCTAAACCCGGGGTAATATTAAATACCAATGATGTACACGCGTTTATCCGTTTAGGTAGTGATTATATAAACAACTATTACGAGTACGAAATACCGTTGCAGGTAACGCAGCCAACTACCAGCAGTTATGATATATGGCCGGAAGCCAACCAGCTTGACATTCAGTTGAGCTTGTTGACCGATGCTAAGGTGGCGCGTAATAATGCCAAATTTCAGGGTGCGCCGTGGCCGCTAACCAAACCCTTTGTTTATACCGATGGCCAAAATAGCATAACTATTGTGGGTATGCCCGATTTGAGCCGACTGCGCAATATTATGCTGGGTGTGCGTAATCCGTACCGGCCAAACTCATTGCCCGGTGTTGATGATGGCCTGGAAAAATCGGGCATTGTTTGGTTTGATGAACTGCGTTTAACCGATTTTAATAACGATGGCGGTTGGGCCGCGCGCGCGCGGGCCGATATTAAACTGGGCGATGTTGCCAACGTTACCTTTGCAGGCAGCAAAAGCACGGCAGGCTTTGGTACGCTTGATTCCAAGCCCGGTGATAGAAGCTTAAATGATATTCAAACGTATGATATATCGGCCAGTATGGACCTGGGCAGGCTTTTGCCGGCTAAGGCAGGCGTACAAATACCGGCTTATGTTGACGTATCATCGCAAGTATCCACCCCAAAATACGACCCGGCACAGCCCGATGTATTATTGAGCCAAACGCTTAACGGCGCAACCAGCAGCCAGCAGCGCGATTCAATAAAAAACGCTGCCGAAGATTATAGCAAACGTAAAAGCATTAACCTTACCAACGTGCACAAGGTTAAAACCAATACCAATGCGCCCAACCATGTTTGGGACATTGAAAATTTTAATGCCACCTACGCTTACAGTGAATACGTGCATCATGATTTTACTACGCTAAATGATCTGGAGCAAACTTACCATGCAGCACTGGCTTATAACTATGCCAGTCAGCCTAAATATATTAGTCCGCTTGAACGGATAGTTAAATCAAATACGCTGGCGTTAATAAGGGATATTAATTTTAGCCTGATGCCATCGCGGTTAAATTTCAGTATAAACTTTGACAGGTTTTATTCAGAAAATACCCTGCGTAATAATGACCCGACCACGCCCATATTGGTGCCCACAACCTTCAACAAAAGTTTTAACATAACCCGTTTATATGGCATCGGGTGGAACCTTACCAAATCGTTTACTATTGATTTGGATGCATCAAACCTGTCCGTAGTTGATGAGCCTTATGGGCGCATTACCGGCTTAAAGAAAGATACGCTATGGTCAAACCTGCGCAGGCTGGGGCGCACCACTAATTACAACCATACCCTAACAGCCAATTATACGGTGCCGTTTGCCAAAATGCCTGCTTTAAACTGGATTAATTTACTGGCCCGTTACACTACGCACTTTAATTGGCAGGCCCCGCCGCAATTTGCAATTGGCAACCCAGCATTTAATGTGGGTAACAGCATACAAAATGCCCGTAATATACAGTTAACCCCATCACTTAACATGACGGGTTTGTACAACAAAATACCGCTTTTAAGTAACCTGGATAAAAAAGGTAACAGCGGCATTGGCAATACTTTGTTACGCATATTAACCAGTATTAAAAACATTGGCGGCACTTATACACGCAGTGAAAGTACCTTTTTACCCGGTTATTTACCTCAATCGAACTTTTTGGGCGAGGATTTAAACTTTAATGCGCCGGGCATAGGATTTTTGTTAGGCAGCCAGGCCGATTTGCGCAGCCGTGCCATAGCCAATAACTGGTTATCAAAAGATACATTGCAAAACCAGTTATATGTAACATCATTAACAGAAGATTTGCGCCTCAAATCTACCATTCAACCCATACCTGATTTGCGTATTGAGTTAAGCGGGTTTAAAACACAGGATCGTTCTTACCAAACTAATTTTAAATACCTGCCATTAGCCGGTAGCTTTCAAAACCTGTCGCCCATTACATCAGGTAATTACAGCATATCCATCATATCAATTGCTACTGCTTTCTCTAAAATTAGCGGGGTTGACAATATATCATCCGCCTACCAGAAATTTTTAGAAAACCGTAACACCATATCGCAACGGCTTGGCAATCAAAACCCTAACTCAACCTTTACAGCCAATGGTTATGCTGATGGTTACGGGCAAAACTCGCAGGATGTGGTGGTGCCTGCGTTCCTGGCGGCTTATATGGGTAAAAGCGCATCTACTGCAAGTTTAAACCAGTTCCCATCCATACCTATACCTAACTGGCAAATAACCTATAATGGCTTAAACCGTTTACCGTTTCTGGAAGATGTATTTGATTCATTTACGTTACAGCATGGGTATAACTCAGCCTATACAATAAGTAATTACAATACCTTGCCCCAATACCAGCAAACAAACGGGCATGTAAGCTCAAGGGATGTAAATGGTGATTTTTTGCCGGCCTATCAATTTGCGCAGGTAAGTATATATGAGCAATTTGTGCCCTTGCTTGGCGCCAATATGCGGTTTAAAAATAATGTTACTGCAAGCGTTGATTACAGGCAAAGCAGGATGCTGGTATTAAGCTTGTTAAATAGCCAGTTAACCCAACAAAATGATAAGGCGCTGATTATTGGGTTTGGCTATAAAACCAATAATTTCAGGTTCCCGTTTGGGTTGTTTAATAACACCATACTTAAAAACGATATAAACTTTAAGCTCGATTTTTCTATAAACGATTCAAAAACGCTTATTTATATGGCCGATGTGAGGGCCGCCCAAGTATTCTCGGGTGCGCAAAGAATTGCTTACCGGCCATCTATTGATTATGCCATAAACCAGCGATTTAATTTAAACCTGTTTTATGATTCAACCTTAAACCGGCCCTATACCTCGCAAACATTTAATACGGCATTTACCAACTTTGGTATTAATCTGAAATTGTTGCTGCAGTAAATTGCCTCTATAATAACGTTTTAGACTTACGAAGTTTTTAAAACTTCGTAAGTCTAATTGGTACGGTATAGTTACCTGACAACACTAACAAGGACGGAGAAATTTTATAATAAATTTTTATTTACGAAAACTTCGTAGTATGTTTAGTTTATGAAAAATTTTATCACATCCTCATTAAAAATTTCAGTTGTTATAGCGTTGCTTTTAAATGGCATACAAACTGTTGATGCACAAAAACTACTCACGGTACAAACCATTGGTGTAAAAGCCCCTGAGAACATTAAAATAGATGGCAAACCTACCGAGTGGCCGCGCTTTGAAGCATATAATAATGCCAATGAATTTTTTTACACTATCAGTAATGATAATAATAATCTTTACCTGGTGGTACAGGCTACTTATCATGCCATCATTTCCAAAATAGTTGATGGAGGGATTACATTGACCATTAAGAATAGTGATAAAACCAGTAAAACCGTGCCTTTTACAATTACCTATCCTTATATGTTAAATCCTCCGAGCGTGAGTTATACGTTACGTACCAATAATACATTTTCGGATGAGGAACTCGCTGCTTTAAACACCAAGATATCAGGCCCTATAAAGGAAATTCCCTTAACAGGTGCAAAAAGTATTAAGGAGGATAGCATATCTATTTATAACGATTTGGGTATTAAAGCTAATGGATTGGTAGATCATCAAAAGGCTTATACCATTGAGTTAGCCATTCCGCTTAAATATATTGAACAGATTGATGCTAACGGTAAATTTAGCTACAGGCTGCAGGTGAATGGCCTGGATACAAGCGGCAAAAATGGCATTATTGTAGTAGGTGGCCGAGGTACTGAGCCATCAGCCGCGCCGGTAAGCGATAGTAACGCAAACTTTTTGACGTCGCCTACCTATTTTGACGGCACTTATACTCTGGCTAAGTAAAAGGCATAAAAAAGCCTCCCGAAATATTCGGGAGGCTTTTAATCAAATCAAATTATTAGTTATTCAGGGAACTCAATCTCCTCAAACATCTTGTAATTATCAATATTAGTAGCAGGGGCAAAGAAGCATATCACCTTCATTTCCACCTCGCCGGTGTTTTTTAGCATGTGTACCTTGCCCTGCTCAAATAATATAGCCGAGCCGGTGCGCACTTCGCCTACTTCGCCCTCTATCATTACCTTGCCATGGCCGCTCATAATATATATCAGTTCTTCGCTTTGCGGATGCGAGTGCGCGGGCCTTACGGCCTCGCCGGGTTGTACACGGATAACACAACAAGACAGTTGTTTTGCCTGTAGTGAATCCTCATTTGCCAGCCAGCGCATTGACCGCCCCGGGTGCTGTACTTCAGGTACATCGGTTTCGTGTATAATGGTCATGATTAATTAGCTTTTAAAGTTTTTAAAATAGTTTCGCTTAAATGTGCAGCATCCAGGCCATAATGTGCAGCCAGTTCGGTATAAGTACCCGAGTGGATATAATGCAAACCGCCTTTGGTGGTGGTATTAAGCGATATCAGGTTTTTAGTATTGATGCTTGTTTCCTGCGCAAATAATACCCTGCGGAAATGCGACCATAAGTAGCCATTGTTCTGCTCCATGATAAACACAGGTTTTCCTGTGCGGTATAAATTGATAATAGCTTTTTCATCTACCGTTGGCATATCAACCACATTAACAATAACACCCTGTTCTTCTAATTTTTTAGCAGCATCCAACGCCTCATAAACCCCACGGCCCGAGCTAACAATAGTTGCTGCGGCGTTTGCAGAATCTTTTAGATTATAGGCTTTGCCAAATTCAAAGGTAAAATCAGCATTATAAATAGCGTTTGATGGCGCCCTTAACAAGCGCAGGTATATCATGCCCTTGTTGCCTTCCATTATCCACTTTAATATGCCTAATACTTGCTGCGGACAAGATGCATTAATGATTTTTAATTGCGCCACCTGGTCAAACAGCATCACATCATCATTACCCATGTGGGTTGCACCGTTTGATTGTGTTTCCAGATCGGCGGCGGTAGCTACCATGGTATAATCCAATGCATGCCCTTCAGATAGCCAACCGTTAGGTTCGGCAATAACTTCCAAACGTTCCTGATGGCCAACGGCTATACGGCGCATAACTTTCCAATCAAAAAACGGGCAGAAGGTACTTACCCAGGCGTTACCGCCCAGGATGGCAAAAGCCTCGCCAAGCAGCATCATATTGGCTTCGGCAACACCGGCGTTTAGGGCGCGGTATTTATCAACAAAGCCAACCCCGGCCTGCAAACCGCTGGTTGATGCCAGGTCAGAATCTACAGAATACACGCGCTCGTCCTGCGCAAAGGCTTTCATGGAAAGCTCAATTACCTTGCTGGCAGCATAAGGTTTGCCGGTTTCCAGCTTAGGTAACTGAGCAGTATCGTATTTAATTTTTTTATCGCGAACAGGGGCCTTTTTGGTTTTAACAGGGGTTTCAATAGCGGTAAGTTTACCCTGCTCCACCTTGTAGCCCATGTTTTCAGCATGTTTAAAAATAATGCTTTTCACCTCGTCCTCGCCATGCAATTTATCAAGGAGTGTAAAAAACTCCTTCTCCCTTGCGTCACGCTGGCTTTGTTGTAGTTTTTCTTCCTGATCCAGAATATCCTTTGCAATGGTAGCCTTATGGGTATTCATATAATCAGAAAGCCCCCCATGCCCTTTGGTAGTTTTGCAGATGATCACTGTCGGCCTGCCGTCACGCTCGCCGTATTTAAATTCCTGCAGTGCGGCGTAAACAGTATGGTATTTGGTAGCATCAACTTCCAATACCTTCCAGCCAAAGCTGCTAAAAGTATTGCTCAAGCTATTATGCGGAAAATGCAGGGTACTGGTAATATCCAACTGGCCGCCATTATTATCAACCAGCACACATAAATTGTCCAGCCGTTTAGCCCCGGCATACATTACAGTTTCCCAAACGGGGCCTTCCTGTAATTCGCCGTCGCCGGTTACGGCGTAAACATCAAACTGCGGCGACTTCTGACCCGCAATAGCAAACCCTTGCGCGGTACCTACACCCTGACCCATTGGCCCGGTAGCTACATGTACTCCCGGCAAAAGCGGTCCGGGGTGCCCATTAAGCAGGCTGTTTACCGAGCGTGAATTTTTTAATATGGAACGGTCAAAATAACCCAGATCAGTATAAATAGAAGCCAGCGTAGCAACGGCGTGCCCCTTGCTCAACACAAACATATCCTGGCCGGGCGCGGTAGGTTGCTCAATATTTACATCAATGATGCCGCCATAAAACAGGCTCACCATAGGTATCGTTGCCGATGATGCTCCGCCGATATGGATAGAACTATCCACTGCGTAACGGCACTGGTACAGATTTAGCAACCGGATATCCGAGTCCTTTACCTGCAGCAGGTGGGTTATCCCTTTATTAATTAATGATTTTTTATCCTCTAAATAAACCAAAACAATACTTTTTAAAAAGTTATAAATATTACATTATCGACCAGCCGCCATCAACGAAATAAGCAGCACCGGTTACAAATGATGCCTCATCCGAAGCCAGAAAATACATTACGTTGGCAACCTCTGCCGAAGTACCCATGCGGCCAAATACACTTTTTGAACCTAAGAAAGCCTCAGTTTCGGCAGGGTTTGGTGAATCATTGATAGAGCCTCGTAACAACGGCGTATCAATAGCGCCCGGCACTACGCAGTTTACACGGATGTTGTTTTGAGCCAAATCAAATGCCATGCTGCGGGTAAGCGTATCAATAGCTCCTTTTGATGATGAATATGCCGCGCGCTCACCAACGGTACGGTAACCTAATATCGATCCGGTGTTTACAATAGCGCCTTTGCCTTGCTCTATCATCATCGGCGCAAAAGCTTTTGACATGTAGTAGATACCTTTCAGGTTGATGTCATACAAACGGGTCCAATCATCTTCGTCGCATTGTAAAATGCTGCCACGAACTTCAAGTCCGGCGTTGTTTATCAAAACATCGGCACGTCCAAAACGCTCTTTGGTAGTTTGGGCCGCTTTTTTTACCTGATCGTTATTGGATATATCGCATAAGCAAAAAACAGCATCAACACCAAGTGCTTTGATCTTATCTTCTGCTAATTTTCCTTTATCAGCATTTATATCTATCAAAACAATATTATAGCCGTTTTTAGCAAACTTCTCGGCAGCGGCCAATCCTAATACTGATGCGCCACCGCTTACAATCATTACTTTATTACTCATTTTTTTTTCTTTTTAATAGGTCAATAATTAATTCATGCCGTTTGGCTTGGTGGCTACTTTTATAGCGCCGTCTTTTCTGCTTTCAAAAACGTCAAGCGCAGTGGCGAAATCTTTTAACGCAAAGCGATGCGTCATTAACGGCGTCAGATCAATGCGGCCATTTACCAGCAGGTCAATAGCTTCCTGCGCGGTATTTGGATTGGCCCTGTCGCCAACGATCTCTATCTCATCCAAAACAATACGTTTTAATGGTAAGGAAGGGTCAGAATGCGGTATAC
The DNA here is from genome assembly GCA_025929405.1 of Mucilaginibacter sp. GTDB lineage: Bacteria > Bacteroidota > Bacteroidia > Sphingobacteriales > Sphingobacteriaceae > Mucilaginibacter. The sequence continues at coordinate 11,735 of JAICMD010000041.1, forward strand.
CGATAACGGAAATTACACCACCGCGTGCCGCCGCTAAACAAGCCAGCCGGATAGACTCCGCTGTGCCTGCGCACTCCAATACGGCAGGTACGCCAAGCCCGTTGGTTAAAGTTTTTATCTTTTCAAGCACATCACCGTCTTTATAGCTGATAGGGATAGCACCCAGTTCTTCGGCCTTTTTTAAGCGGTCGCCGCTGCCTATGGCCAGTATTCTGCCTGCGCCTAAAGCTTTGGCAACCAAAATAGCCATTAAACCCTGCGGACCGGTACCAATGATCAACACATCATCACCCGGTTGCATGCGCGAGCGTTTTACAGTATATAAAGCGATGCTTAAAGGGTCAACACAAGCCGCATACTCTAACGACATAGAATCAGGCACACGGTAAATACTTTTTACCGAAGTACGCATATATTGCGCATACGCACCCGGTGTATAATGCCCGTATTGGCGATGGCCACGTTCTTCATGCCCGTAATTAAGGCATAAGTTAAAACGACCCTTCATGCAGTTGGCGCAATAACCGCAGCCGCAATGTGATATGCCGCAAACACGGTCGCCCTCTTTCCAGCCTAATGATAACGCACGAGGCCCCGCCTGCACAATGGTGCCTGACCACTCATGCCCGGGGATAAAAGGGTAGCCCGTGGGCCAAAAGCCGGGGAAGTCGCCATTAATAATATGCGGGTCAGTACCGCATATAAAAGTTGTATCAACCTCGCAAATAACTTCATCTGCATCGGGCTGAGGTACAGGTACGGTTTTTATTGAAAAATCACGAACGCCATTTAAAACAACGGCATCCATTTCCTTAGGTAAACTCATGTTTATTTTTTGATAGTATTTTCAGGTACTATGGCTACACCACGGAACGGTGAACCTGAGCCGCCTTTAATTTTTAGCGGCAGGCCAACAAACCAAAACTCGTGTGCAGGTATCATATCTACCTGGGCTAAATTTTCAATATTTAATATTTCTCTTTCGCGGCATACAATGTGTGCAGGCTGCTCTTTAACTACGGCTACCTCATTATAACTGTCAATACTTGGGGCGTCGGCTCCAATAGATATTGCGCCTAAATCGTTAAGGTACTCAATTGCACTACGGTCAACGCCGGGGTAGTTACGTATATAACCAAAATTGTCCTTCCATTTTTTATACCAGCCGGTATAATATAACACTACCGATTGCGGCTTAATGGTAACGCCGGTTTTAGCTATGGCCTCTTCAATATCGGCTTTGGTGATATAGCTTGATGGCTCTTTATGCGAAAAATCAAACCAAACTCCGGGAGCCATAAACCACTCTAAAGGCAGTTCATTAACCGCGCGGGCGTCAGGTTCATTTACCACGTGGTTAATCGCATCAACATGAGTGTTTGAGTGGTCGCACATGGTAAAGCCAACCACTTTGTAGGAATATGGCGGTTTGGTTAACCCCATTTTCTGGGTTTCTTCGTGCGACAGGTGGTTCCATATTAATGTGCGCTGGTGACCAATAAATGTAGGATCATCAGCACTGATGGTATGACTGAGGTCGGTTACCACACAGTCGATACCCATAAAATTCATTTTTGTCTGTAACTGAAACGGCGGACAAAAGGCTTTTTTAAACATAGATGATTTTATTTATCCGTCATTGCGAGGAACGAAGCAATCTCTGCACTTGAAAATCAAAAACCATAGGATTGTCCTATGTAGAGATTGCCACGCTATCGCTCGCAATGACGCGTTTGTAATTTTAAAATTTCCTGGCCCATTCTTTAGGCCATCTTTCAATAACAATTTTGGTTTGGGTAAAAAACTCAATGGCATGGCGGCCCTGGCCGTGCAGATCGCCAAAAAAGCTTTCCTTCCATCCGCTGAACGGAAACTGCGCCATAGGAGCCGCAACACCTATGTTGATACCGATGTTACCAGCATTAGCCAAGCTACGGAACTTGCGCGCATTGGCACCGCTGTTTGTAAACAGGCAGGCCATATTGCCATAATGGCCATTGTTAATAAAATCTAAAGCCTCATCAACTGTGCTTAATTGTATCAGGCTCATTACCGGGCCAAAAATTTCAGTTTTGATTACTTCACCGTTTAAGGGCAAGCCTTCTAATATGGTAGGTTTAATAAAGTTGCCGTTTTCAAAACCGGTAATAGCTGCTTTACGTCCATCTAATAAAACTTTGGCACCTTCGCTTTCAGCCTGAGCAATAAGGCTCTCAACACGTGCCTTACTTTCTTTGCTGATAACCGGGCCCATTTCGTTGCTTTCGTCCAAGCCAAAGCCGGTAGTACGTTTTTTAGCCGATTCATACAAAGCTTCCTTAATGGTTCCGTTATCGCCAACGGTGATGATATTTGATGCAGCCAGACAACGCTGCCCGGCGCAGCCATAAACGCTATCAGTTATGATCTGTACCGACATATCAATATCCGCATCAGGCAATACAACTACCGGGTTTTTAGCACCGCCCTGTGCCTGTACCCTCTTGCCATTGGCAGCACCGCGACCATACACGTAACGTGCAATTTTTGACGAACCTACAAAGCTGATGGCTTTTATTTCAGGATGATCCAGCAAGGCGTCAACAGTTTCTTTGCCGCCATGTACTAAGTTAATTACGCCTTCAGGTAAACCTATCTGTTCTATCAGCTTAAACACCTTCATCATAGTTAAAGGCACTTTTTCTGATGGTTTTAAGATGTAGGTATTCCCTGTGGCAATAGCATAGGGAATAAACCAGAACGGTATCATGCCCGGAAAGTTAAAGGGCGATATACATGCGCAAACACCCAGTGGCTGGCGTATCATAAATTCATCAACGCCCCCTGCAATGTTTTCTGAAAACTCGCTTTGTATCAGCATAGGGGTACCGCAGGCTACCTCTACGTTTTCAATGGCACGTTGTATTTCACCACGAGATTCGGCTAATGATTTGCCGCACTCCAGCGTAATGGTGCGGGCAATATCTTCGGCATTTGCTTCCAGCAGTTGTTTTAATTTGTAAAGCGGTTGTACGCGTTTCATTACAGGCAACTGGCTCCATTGCTTGTATGCCTCGGCTGCTGCAACTGCGGCCTTATCAACATCAGTTGCTGTGCCTGCGCCATAAGGTACCTTTGCCAATACTTCCTGTGTTGCGGGGTTTACTACGTCAATGGTGCCTGTTTCCTTGCTTCCTACCCACTTGGCGTTAATGTAATTGCTTAAAATTTCCATAGTTTGTTTGTACGATGCGGCTATACTGTATTGGCATAGCTGCGATATTATTGTATTAGTGTTTTGTTATCCTACCTTCTTCTCATCAAATTTATATCCCAGGCCTGCTAAATAATCCCTTGATCTTTTTGCGGCTTCAAATGGGGTATATAGTGGTTTTATTTTGCCATCGTAATCCAGCTCAAACATTACCATGCCTGCCATTGGCTTGTTACGTTTTTCAAGCATATCCAGTATGGTTTCCAGTTGCACTTTTCCATCGCCTAACGGGCAGTAACCCAGGTAACCATTATCGCCGCCCTGATAATCTTTTAAGTGCATGTGCTCCACCAACGGCAAATAATCCTTAACAATTTTAACAGGGTCGCCGCCGCCTTTTTGTATCTGGCCCACATCCGGGCCAAATTTCATATAGCGGGTATCAATGTTATCCATTACAAATTTTATTTCCTCTTCGGTTTCAATGGCGGTGCCTGTATGCGGGTGCAATGCACAAACCAAACCTTCGTTGGTTGCGGCTTTGGCATAATCATTCATTGATTCGATCATATAAGCTTTATGCTCTTTATAATCATAGTTTTTACGGTTGATGGACCCGGCACAGTATTCAACCAGCTTTCCGCCGTTGGCTTTTAGCTGTTTGGCCCAGCGGGTAAGTTTTTCCATTTCGCCGGCTTTTTTTGCAGGGTCGAGTACATCGGTCATACAAAATGCCGAAATAATAGGCAACTGGTACTTTTGCAGCATCGGCGATAAGCCTCCGCGATTTTTCTCCCAGTCTTCAATTACGTTACCAAAGGTTTCCAAGCCATGAAAGCCCAATGCCGAAATATCTTTTACAGATTGCTCCAGGTTATTGGCGTTGTATCCCCA